>JBNMLW010000024.1:0-8458 GCA_050875025.1 Alphaproteobacteria bacterium | reverse complement strand
TGTTCCAACTCGCTGAGATTAACCATTTCGCCATTGGCAATAATTTTGTTCAGCTCAACGTCCAAGGCCTCGTCAAAGTCGGTATCATCATCGTCATCAAGGCACTCTTTCAGAATTTTTATCAAAAAGCCTTTGAATATCTTGCTGACCAATTTGATAAAATTGCGGTTAGTGACGGTTTTGTTGTCCGACGCGTTCATCAAGGCAAACAGCAGCAGATTCTTTATATATTTTTTTTGTTTTCCCGACAGCGGAATATTACCGCGGATTCCTTCGCTTGCGGCTTTTAGTACCAATTCTTTTTCTTTGGCAAATCTATCAGTCATTTCCTTTCCAGTTAGGGCGGATATCTTTGGCAAAAGCATTGGCCATTTTGGTGTATACTTCGCGCTTAAAATCTACTATCAATTTGGGCGCTTCTTGAATATCAATCCATTGATAAGCCTTAAATTCAATTTCCTCGGGATGAGTCTTAAAGTTTATTTCGTCATCTGAGCCTGCAAAATAAAACAAAACCCAGTACTGGTCTTGACCGGCATAACAAGAACCGTTGCGATGAAACGCCTTGGCAATTTTTTCCGGAAAATCATAACGCAAAGGCTGTGGCAATTGAGCCACCAGCTCAACATTTTTCAATCCGGTTTCTTCTGAAAGCTCACGCCTTGCCGCGGCAATAACATTTTCCCCGTTATCAATTCCCCCCTGCGGATACTGCCAATGCATATCCTCGCTGTCAGCGCGGGCGCACATCAAAGTTTTGCCCTCGCGGTTAAAAACGACAATCCCTACATTTTTACGATATTTTTTCATTGTTCTATAACCAGATTAGAAATCGGCACCACGGCGAACGGCTTTGTCAGCTCCAGCGTTTTGGCTTGTTCATACGATACCTGAGGCGAAAAGCTTTTTATCCAGTTATAAGCCTCTACCACGGCAATCGGTTTGGGATCAATTACCACTACCACTTGGCCTTTGCTGAAAGCTATCTCTTCCGCCTTCTTCAGCTGTCTTTCTATGGATTCGCGGCGGAAGTCTTTGTCGATTACCACATCGGCTTTGCGGCGCGCCAATCCTTTTATCTGCATTTTTTCAATCCAATCTCCGCTGGTAGCGTCCACCATCATTAGTCCGCGGTTGCGCAGTTCCTCAAACAATGTTTTCAGCAGCTCCGCATTATCTTCTCCGGCCAAACCGTCATTAACTATCACGCCGCCGATAGGCGCGCCGGTAGAAAGGCTTTTTTGCAAACGCTGCAAAGCTTCTTCCGAACTGATTGTAATGCTCATCGACATCGGGCCGCTGTCCGATTTTAAGAAATCAGTTGATGATAATAACAAGTCAACGTATGTTTCATGCCCATACTGTCGAGCCGGCAATATTTTGTTTCCGGCATCTGCCGCGTATGGAGAAACAGAGAGTGATACTTCTGAATCAAAGCTTTGCACAATCCGTTCCATTGACAATGAATCTAACCCTAATCCTTTGATTATCAAGGCTACTTTTTTAAAGTTCGGCTGTGTTTCCACGCTCTTGCCGTATTCATTCCAGGGTTTGCGCCCGTCAATAGAAATTTTCGGCAGCGTCAGCGAGCCGACATTTTCGGTCATTTCCGGATCTTGATTTACAAAACGCAATGTTTGTGTGGCGTCTTGCACCGGCAGTTGGTTCAGGTTGGGAATATGCGCTATAATGTCGCTCAGGGATTCCTTTTCCGGAGCTTTGGCTATTACCGGTTCGGTCGGCAGTTGAGAAGTATCGGCAGAAATCATGGTCTTATTGCCTTCCTTCAACTTATCCGGCTCCGGCAGAGTTAACACAAACTTTGGCGCTTTATTGTTTTTATCAAACATCAGTTTATCGATTTTCGACAGATAAACCGGATCGCTTTTTTCTTCTGCAAACCAATATCCGACAATTGCTAAAGAGGCTACTGCCGCAATCGCAAACACACTCAAAATTTTGTAAGATGTAACTCTGTTAACCAATGGAAAGTCCTCCTATTGGGCTGATTTATAAATTCCCAATGCTTTTACCAAATCAACAGCACGGGAAAGCTGGTAGTCTTTGCGCCAATCTTCATTTTGTTTTTTGGTGTCTGAAGATTGATTTTTAGTTTCAGCCTCCGCAGTTTCGTTTTTCAGAGCGTTGCCGTATTCTGCCTCGCTGAAATTGTAGCCTTTTTCAATCTCTTCAACTTTTGCCGGATGCACAACCACATCAGGCTCAATTCCTTTGGCCTGAATTGAGCGGCCGGAAGGAGTATAATATCTGGCGGTGGTCAGGCGCATTGCTCCATAGTTTCCAAGCGGCACTACGGTTTGCACAGAGCCTTTGCCAAATGATTTTTCGCCAAGCAGAATAGCCCGCTTGTGGTCTTGCAACGCGCCCGCGACAATTTCTGACGCCGAAGCCGAACCATCATTAATCATTACCACAATCGGCAGCCCATTGATAACATCACCTTCCTTGGCCGAATAGCGCACGGTATCTTCCGGGTTGCGGGAGCGGGTGGAAACGATTTCGCCCTGATTAAGGAACAAATCGGAAACCCCTACAGCCTGGTCCAGCAAACCGCCGGGATTGTTCCGCACATCAAGCACAACGCCGCTGATTTTGCCTTTTTTCTCTTTCAATGCCTTTTTGATGGCCTTTTCAACATTCTTGTCCACATCTTCGCTGAAAGAGGTAATACGTACATAAACCACATCATCTTTAAGGTCGCTTTTTACGGATTGAATCTTAATTTCCTCACGCTTGAGCGTAACATCAAACGGTTTTTCATTAATGCGGCGGATGCTGAGTTTGACCTTAGTGCCGGGCTTGCCGCGCATCTTATCAACCGCATCATTAAGAGTCATTCCGATAACATTTTCGCCGTCTATATTGGTGATATAGTCGCCGGGCTTAAGTCCTGCTCTGGAGGCCGGAGTATCATCAATCGGAGAAACAACCTTAACCACTCCTTGCTCCATGGTAACTTCAATTCCCAGTCCGCCGAATTTGCCTTTGGTCTGTTCGTTCATATACTTAAAGTTTTGCGCGTCCAAATAGCTTGAATGCGGGTCAAGCGATACCAGCATTCCGTTAATGGCGGCTTCAATCAGTTTTTTGTCGTCAACGTCTTCAACGTATGAGGCTTTGGCGCGTTCCATAACTTCGCCAAACAGGTTCAAAAGCTCATAAGTATCTTCTTTGGAAACCGGCTTAGTGTCTTTTTTAGCCCAAGCATTGCCGCTCGCCAGCAGCAATAAACTCAAACACAAAATTGAAAATACGGATAATTTTTTTGACATGTTTTTCTTCCTGTTTAATAGACGTTAG
Source organism: Alphaproteobacteria bacterium (assembly GCA_050875025.1). Classification (GTDB taxonomy): domain Bacteria; phylum Pseudomonadota; class Alphaproteobacteria; order RF32; family CAG-239; genus CAZU01. The sequence continues at coordinate 5,137 of JBNMLW010000024.1, read as the reverse complement.
ACTTTTATCCAAGCCATTGGATCAATCGGTTGGTTATCTTTGCGGATTTCGACATAAAGTTTGGCGTCGCCGTCCTCCGGCATTTGCCCTATCGGTTCTCCGGCCAACAGCATCTGCCCGACTTCAACATCCATGCTTTGCAGTCCGGCCAAGAGCGATAAATAACCGTCGCCGTGTTCAATAATAATCAGATTGCCATAACCGCGGAACGGACCGGCAAAAATAACCGCGCCGTCAAACGGCGCAATAACTTGCGCTTGGTTGCGGGTACGAATAGTGATGCCCTTGGCAGAAACGCCTTTAACCATTTGCTCGCCATAGGCGGTGATAATTTTGCCTCTGGCCGGCATCGGCAATGTGCCTTTGGCCAGACGGAATCCGGTGCTGGCCACGGTTATTGCCGGCGGCTGTTGAACGGTTCCGGTCTTGCTTTCTGCCAAACGGCGGGCTTCTTCCTCCTGTCGGCGCTTTTCCTCAGCCCGGCGCTGCTTTTCCAACCGTTGTTTTTCCAGCTTGCTTAACAAATCTCGCAAGTCATTGGCCTGAGAAGCCAGCCGCTCAACATTTTTTTTGGCTTTTTCGCTTTGGATTTCCACCACATTGCGCATTTTAGATTTCTTTTGTACCAGAGCCTTCATGCGGGAATGCTCTTGTTCCAAAAGTTTTTTTTGCTTAGAAATTTGTGCAAATTGCTGTTCTACCAAATTTTTCTTTTGTGCAATCTGAGCCAGTTCTTTGCGGATTCGGTTTGCATTTTCTTCCAGATAAGGCACCGTTTCTCTCAACAGCATGGCGCTGCGAATGGTTTCAACCGGAGTAAGCGGCTGCACCAAAAGCGCCTCAGTCGGCTTTAGGGCCAAATTCTGCAAAGCCGCTAATGTCTTGATAAGATTGTCATCCTCTTGGCTGAAACCGGCCTCCGCTTCGGCTAAATCAGCTTTAAGTTTCTCCAGTTGGCGCTCCATCTGCGAGAGTTTTTCTTCGTTATTTTGGATAAGCTTGGCCGCCTTAACCATCTCGCGGCTGACGGTTGTCAGTTCCAAATTGATCTGAGTGGCCTGCGCCTGCAGTTTTTTGTGCTCAATGCTTTGCTGCTGGACTTTTTGTTCCATGCGCTCCAATTCAGAATTAGAAACCGCCCGTGCTGTCCCGTATGTCATTAGCAAAACCAAGACATTCAGAACAGTATATTTCAGGGCGGTTCCAAGTTCCATGAGCTTTTATTTCACCAACAGCGAGTGTCCGGTCATTTCTACCGGCTGTTCGATTTCCATTAACTCCAGCATGGTTGGCGCGATATCGCACAAAGCGCCGTCTTTCAGGCGTTTTACACCGCTTTCGTCATTGACCAGAATAGCCGCGACTTTCCCGACGGTGTGAGCGGTATAAGGTTGTCCGGTTTTTTCATCAACCATTTTTTCGGCATTGCCGTGGTCTGCGGTTACAATCATAACTCCGCCGACATCTTTAATGGCTTTTTCAACTTTGCCCAAGCATTCATCAACGGCTGCCACAGCCTTAAGAGCGGCTTCCATAATACCGGTATGTCCGACCATATCTCCGTTGGCATAGTTGCAGATAATCATATCAAAGCGTTTTTCCTCAATTGCCTTAACCAACTGTTCGGTAACCTCATAAACGCTCATTTCCGGTTTCAAGTCATAGGTTGCAACCTTGGGGCTGGCAATCAGGATTCTTTCTTCGCCCTTAAATTCGCGTTCTTCGCCGCCGTTAAAGAAGAATGTAACGTGAGCATATTTTTCGGTTTCGGCAATGCGCAGCTGGGTCATGCCGTGGTTGGCAACAACTTCACCCAAGATGTTGGTGAGCTGCTCCGGCGGAAACATCGTGTGCATAAAGCGGTTGTGGTCAACTGAATATTCCGTCATGCCGACATGGTCGGAGAATTTGACAATCTTTTTGCGGGCAAAACCGGTAAATTCGGCATCAGCCAAAGCATAAAGAATTTCGCGGGCACGGTCGGCGCGGAAGTTAGCCATCAAAATCGCATCGCCGTCTTCCATGCCTTTATAATCGCCGATTACGCACGGAATAACAAATTCATCGGTAACTTTATCGGCATAAGAGGCCTTAATGGCTTCATCGGCAGAGGCAAAACGTTTGCCGTCGGCCAAAACCATATTGTTGTACGCCGCTTCTACGCGATCCCAGCGTTTGTCGCGGTCCATGGCATAAAAGCGCCCTTCAATCGTGGCAATTTTAACGTTGGGGCCGGCAACAGATTTTTCAAATTCAGCCAGATATTCAACCGCGGAAGAAGGCGGAGTATCGCGCCCGTCCAAAAAGGCGTGAACATCAACTTTAACTCCGGCATCGGAGATAATTTTGCAAAGAGCAACAATATGCGCCTGAGAAGAGTGTACTCCGCCCGGCGACATCAGCCCCATAACATGAGCGGTCTTGCCGTTGGCCTTAAGCTCGTTAATCATTTTTACCAAAACCGGATTTTTGGCCAGAGAGCCGTCTTTCACAGCTTGATCGATTTTTGGCAGGTCTTGCATAACTACGCGTCCGGCGCCCAAATTGGTATGTCCGACTTCAGAATTGCCCATTTGTCCTTCCGGCAGTCCCACCGCCAGACCGTATGTTTCAATCAAACTATGCGGGTTATCGGCATACATTCTGTGCCAGTTGGGGGTATGTCCCATCTCAATGGCGTTATCCGGAGTTTTGGGCTCGCGGAATCCCCAGCCGTCCAAAATCATCAGCAATACAGGTCTTTGTCTCATAATTTTCTCTCTTTCTTTATCAGTTTTTCTTTTTCATTATTATATATAATAAAAGTTATTATAAAAGCACTATTTTTTAGTTATTTATTGCATAATTTTTTGCCAAATTGTTGCCGGCAGCCCTGAACCGTAAACCCCTTTCATCGGAGAGTTGTCATCATTGCCCAACCAAACCGCCGCGGCCAGATTATCGGTAAATCCGACAAACCAGGCATCGCGGTTATCCTGGCTGGTTCCGGTCTTTCCGGCGGCAAAGCGTCCGATGTTTGCGCGGTGGCCGGTGCCGGATTTTATGACTTTTTCCAGCATTTCAGTCAGTTCCTGCACCGCTTTTTTATCCAAAATACGCATCTGTTCTTCTGCTTTGCGCTGGTACAATTGATATCCGTCGCGGCTGTAAATCTCCTCAATTGCATATGGCCAAACCGCATATCCGCCGTTGGCTATGGAGGTGTAGGCGGCAGCCATATCCAAAACTGTAACCTCAAATGTGCCCAGCGCCAAAGAAGGAGTATTTTGCATTTCTGTATTAATGCCCATCTTGCGGGCGGTGCGGATAATATCTTTGCCCGAGAGCTGCTGTGCCAGATTTATGGTTGCCAAATTAAGCGATTTTGCCAGCGCGTATTTCAGCGTAACCGTGCCATAGTATTTTTTGTCGTCATTCGCCGGGCGCCAGTTCTTAATTACAATCGGCTTATCTTCAATTTCGTCCTCAGGGCTCCAACCATGCTGCAACGCCGTAATATAAACAAAAGGCTTAAAAGCCGAGCCCGGCTGCCGCAAAGCCGAGGTTGCGCGGTTAAACTGGCTCTTGTTATAGTTGACGCCGCCGACCATTGCTTTGATTGCGCCGCTAAAGTCCATGATTACCACCGCGCCTTGCGAAACATTTTTATCCCGATTGGCCGAGATAGCGTCTTGCAAAGCCTTATAGGCTTTTTCCTGCAGTTCTTGGTTAAGCGTGGTAGAAACATAGATGTCATCATCGCGTTCGCCGATATAAGAGTTCACTTCATTATAAACCCAGTCGGCAAAATACGCCGCGCCGGTAACGCGGGAGCTTTTTTCGCGCCCCAGCGGCATATTCAATATCCGTTTGCGGTCAGCCTCGTCAATCAGCCCGTTTTCTTCCATAATCTTTAATACCACTTTGGCGCGGTCAACCGCTCTTTCTTTAGAAGCAATAGGATTGTAGCGTGACGGCGCTTTAAGCATTCCTGCGATTACCGCGGCCTCTTTGATATTCAAATCGCGGGATGTCTTTTGAAAGTATTTTTGGCTGGCCGCTTCAATGCCGTATGTTCCGGCGCCCAGATAAACTCGATTCAGGTATAAGGTTAAAATTTGTTCCTTGCTGAATTTGTATTCCAGCCAAAATGCCAAAAGCAGTTCCTGAACTTTGCGGCGCAGGCTTTTTTCAGAGGTCAGAAACAGGTTTTTTGCCACTTGCTGGGTTATGGTGCTCCCGCCTTGGGCATAGCGTCCGGCAAAAATATTTGCGGCCATGGCGCGGGTAAAGGAGATTATATCAAAACCGAAATGCTGATAAAATCTGCGGTCTTCCGTATAAACAATGGCGTCAACCACATATTGCGGCAGTTCTTCCGAGCGGACAACTTCAGAATAGACCGTGCCGAATGTCTGCACTTCATTGCCGTTGTCTGCAATAATGGTGGTAGAAGGCTGTCGGGTACGGTTGACCGCCTCATTTATATTTGGCAAAGTCAGCGCGCAATAGCCGATATACGTTAACAAAGTTATCACCAAGACGGCAAAAATTTTTAAGATTCTCCGCCGATTCTTAACGCGTTGTTTTGACTCTCTTTTTTTGCCGCTTTTTTTCTTTTTTTGAGGTTTTGCCACGAGTCCCGTCCTATTTGATATTGCCTGATTCTTAAAAAAGCCCTATAACTTCACTTGTTAATATCACAAATAGGTTAAGGAAAATTTTATGCGCAAGCTTTCTGTTTCCGTTAATGATGAACTGCAGTACAAGATTGAAAAAATTGCCCAAAAGAGCGGCCGTTCGCTTGATGAATGTGTGGCAATTGCTTTGCACAATTATGTTGATGAATATGAAGATATTTACCGCACTGATTTGTGTTCGGTAGATAATCTTGAGCGTAGTTTCTTTTTATCTATTGGCGAATAGTTTTTTATTATTTATATTAATAACATCTTTGTTACCCGCAGTTTTGAGGGAGTTTTTCTATGTCTGAAAAAGTTTGTCTGGTTGACGGTTCCGGCTATATTTTTCGTGCTTTTTACGGGCTTCCGCCGCTAAACGCGCCTGATGGCACGCCGGTTAATGCCGTATATGGCTTTACCAATATGTTTTTGCGCCTGACCACCAAAATCGGCTGCGATTATTGTCTGGTGCTGTT
>JBNMLW010000023.1:0-8797 GCA_050875025.1 Alphaproteobacteria bacterium | reverse complement strand
TTATAATACACTCAAAAGTTTTAATAGGGTTACACATATAAAACGGAAAATTATCAGGGAACAAATTTTTAGGAGCGGGATTTTTATTAGGGTCTTTCTTTTTATGTTCTTTAAATATGTAACTATAATAATTTTCCATCAAGGTTCTAAAATTAGAACATCTATCAGATTTTACCCATATTTCAAAAGCCCTAATTCTCATTGTGTCAAAATCTTGTTCTTTAAAATTAGGATAATCCGTGACAATAAAAATAAAGCGAGGTGTTTCCTCTAATAACATTCTTAATTCATCAGTACTGCGGATTCCTATGAGCCATTTTGAATCATTAAGCCTTTTAATATCATTAGACCCACAATAAGGACAAATCTCATCAGATCTTAAAACATTTTCACCACAATTCTTACATTTATCAACTTGGTCTATTTTACTACATCCTTTCACTTCTGTTCCATCAACAATGTCATCTCCTCTTGCTCCTGTGGCAGTTCCTTTCATTCCACAAATAAGAGAAGCAAGGTGTTGCGCTGGATAGCCAATTTTAAGATTAGGCGTTTGATTCGTAATTTTAGACCAATAATGTGCTTTTTTTCTAGGTTCAATAATCATATCTTTAATAAATTGTATAATTTTTTCTTTGTTGTTATTAATAGAAATTAAGCTAGAATTAGGTTTCATACACATTATTATTCTCCCTTAAAAATATCAGAATCAAAAAACTCTTTTAGTGAAATTCCAAAGGAGATACATATTTTGTTTAAATTGTTTATTGATATGTTTCTTAAACCTCGTTCAACACTTGACCAATATGTTCTGTCAAGTTCCACATCAAACGAACATTGCTCTTGTGTTAATTTCTTTGATTGTCTTATCTCTTTAATTCTTAACCCTACTTGTTTTTGAATCATTAAAACTCTCCTTTGACAGGGAAGAGTTTGAAACTTTGTTGACTATAAGTCTATAGACTTTGAGTCTCATTTCTATAGCGTATATTATTCTAGCAAAATTGTTTAATAGGTTTTTTCTTTAAAACTGTTTTCTTTAGTTTTTTCAATGGGGTGGCGTGTCTATTTTGCAAATCATACGATATATTAGATTATGCACTTCTCCCGGTCTGTTTTCTCATGCAATAACAGGTAGAAAACTATAGTAAATAGCATAGAATAAAAGGATTTTGCTAATTAACAATTATATCAATGGCAGAAAGCAACATTATTTTGATCAATTCTCTGTCGTTTTTCTGATAATGATCAGTTACTTCGCTTATTTTTATAATTTTTTCCAAGCTTACTTTATTGTAGTTGCAAAACATAAAAATAAAACTAATTTTTTTGTGAAAAACAGCCCACAAAAAAGGCCGCAAAACTGCGGCCTTTCGATATTTCGGATATATCCGTAACGCATTAACGTTTGCTGAACTGGTAAGAACGGCGTGCTTTGGCTTTACCATATTTCTTACGCTCAACAGTTCTGTCATCGCGGGTCAGGAAACCGGCTTTCTTCAAGCAATCGCGCAATTCCGGCTCATATTCGTTCAGAGCTTTAGAAATGCCGTGTTTGATAGCACCGGCCTGTCCGGACAAACCGCCGCCTTTAACGGTGCAAACAACGTCAAATTCATTAACGCGGTTAGCAACTTCAAACGGCTGGTTGATAATCATTTTCAAAACCGGACGAGCAAAGTACTGATCAATAGATTTATCATTGATGGTAACATTGCCTTTACCCGGCATAATCCATACGCGGGCAACAGCATCTTTGCGTTTGCCGGTAGCATAAGAACGACCCTGTTTGTCTTTCTTAGCTTTGCGCGGAGCAGCTTCAACAGCGGCAGATTCGGCTTTGACCGAGGCCTTTTTGAGGTCTTTCAAAGATTCTAATTTCTCAGCCATGATTATTTGCTCCTCTTATTCTTAGCGTTCATTGCTTCCATGTCCAAAACAATCGGGTTCTGGGCAGTGTGCGGATGATTCTCACCGGCATAAACCTTGAGTTTGGTCATCTGTTGGCGACCCATCGGGTTGCGGGAGAGCATGCGCTCAACAGCTTTGATGATAACTCTTTCCGGAAACTGACCGGCCAAAATTTTGGCAGGGGTAGTTTCTTTAATACCGCCAATCCAGCCGGTATGTTTGTAATAGTGCTTTTCGGTCATCTTGCGGCCGGTAAGTTTAACCTTGTCGGCGTTGATAACAACGACATAGTCGCCGCAGTCAATGTTGCTGATGTAGTTAGGTTTATTTTTGCCCTGCAGAATTTTAGCAATCTGAGCAGACAAACGACCCAAAACAACACCCTGAGCATCAACTACGTACCATTTTCTCTCGATATCCGAGGGTTTGGTTGCATATGTGTTCATAGTTTTCTCTTTCTATAAAGATTGGTTAATTCATTCGCTGCCCAATATACAGGAAAAAACATTGTTGTCAACAATAAAATATCATTGTTTTTCAATAAGCTAATAAGCGGTAAAATGTTACCGCTTATTAACATGTTGATATTCAGTGATTTTACCTATCTACGCGCAAATTAATTTTTGCCGGCTTGTAAATTTTTCAGTTCATACAGTTTTTCCAAGGCTTGTTTGGGGCTCAAATCATCGGGATTAATTTGCTCCAAAGCCTCCAATGCCGGAGAATTTGCCGGTTGTGCCTCGGCTTTTTCCCGCACGGCGGCAAACAGCGGCAAATCATCGGCCAACTCTTGCATGGAGCTGCCTTTGCCGTTCTTTTCCAGATGCTGCAAAACCTGTTCCGAGCGTTTGAGCACTGCTTTGGGAAGCCCTGCCAATTTGGCGACATGAATACCGTAGCTGCGGTCGGCAGCGCCGTCAATTACTTCATGCAGAAATACCACTTCATCATTAAATTCTTTAATTTTCATGCAGTGCAAGGTCATTTGCGGCAGCTTGGATGTCAGTGCCGTCAGTTCATGATAGTGAGTGGCAAACAGCGTGCGGCACTTGTTAACATCGTGCAGATGCTCCACTACTGCCCAAGCAATTGAAAGTCCGTCAAAAGTGGCCGTGCCGCGGCCGATTTCATCCAGAATAACAAAGGAACGTTCATCAGCCTGATTCAATATCGCGGCGGTTTCCACCATTTCAACCATAAAGGTGGAGCGGCCTCGCGCCAAATCATCACTGGCGCCGACGCGGGAAAATATCTTGTCAATCACGCCGATATGTGCTGCCGAGCAGGGGACAAAAGAACCCATCTGCGCCATTACCGCAATAATGGCATTCTGCCGCAGAAATGTGGATTTACCGGCCATATTAGGGCCGGTCAGCAGCCACAGGCGCCCGTTTTGTTCGTTTAGCGCGCAGTCATTGCCAACGAATGTTCCGCTGCCGGTTTTGTTAATGGAAGCTTCCACTACCGGATGCCGTCCGTCTTTAACCTCAAAAGCCATAGAATTATCAATGACCGGCCGGCAATAATTTTTTTCTACCGCCAAATCGGCCAATGCCGCCGCCACATCAAGGCGCGCCATGGCTTTGGCGGTTTTTAAAATATCATCGCAATAAACGCGGATATCCTGCACCAACTGTTCAAAAATCTCCAGCTCCATGGCTAGAGCTTTGTCGGAGGCTCCGCGGATTTTATCTTCAAGCTCGCTCAGTTCCACGGTGGTAAAACGCGAGGCGTTGAGCACTGACTGCCGATGGATAAACTGCTTGTCCTCGAGCATCTGAGTGGCAAATTTGCTCTGAACCTCAATAAAATAGCCGATAACATTATTAAATTTGATTTTGAGATTGGCAATTCCGGTCGCTTCAGCATATTTAGCCTGCAGTTCCACAATCAATTTGTGGCTGTCGTTCTTGAGGCGTTTCACTTCATCCAAAGCCGCCGAATATCCTTCTCGCACAAAACCGCCGTCACGCGCCAGCAGCGGCAGATCATCTTCCAGAGCAGATTGCAGGTTAGCCACCAAATGAGAATGTTCGCCCAAATCCGCGGCAATTTTTTTTACGGCTTCTGGCTGCCCGGATATGGCGGAGCCTTCGCCGCGCAGCAGATTGCGCAGAGCCGGAACAACCGCCAATGCGGTTTTGATATTGGCCAAATCTCTTGGGCCGCCGCGTTCCAAACATAAACGGGAAACTGCGCGTTCAATATCCGGGCAGGCCTTGAGAATTTGCCGCAAATCCTGCCGCATATTGTGAAATGTGGCAAAAAATTCTACCGCGTCAAGCCGGGCATTAATCGCCTCAATATCCTTAAGCGGGTTGGCAATGCGCGAGGCCAAAAGTCTACCGCCGGCGCCGGTGACCGTGCAGTCAATTACCCCGAGCAGCGAAGAAGACTTATCGCCGCTGAGCGAGTCAATCAGTTCCAAAGAGCGGCGGGTGGCGCCGTCAATCTCCATAATTTGGCTTTCGGTCACTTTTTGCGGGCGCTGAATGAGTGGAAATTTGCCTTTTTGCGTGCTTTCCACATAGTCCAGCAACACGCCGGCCGCGGCAATCTCGGCGCGGCTGAAACTGCCGAAGGCGTCTAAAGTGTCTACTTTATATACGTCTTTGAGGCGTTTGGCGGCGTTTTCGCTGTTGAATCTTGCCGCCGGCAGAACCGAGAGTTGGTCGCGGCAGGAGTTCAGCACGCCAAAAATCTGCGGGTTTTGCAGATAGGCGTCGGCAACCACAATTTCTACCGGATTCAAGCGAGAAAGTATGCCGTTCAGCACAACTGCTTCATCACGGGATTTCAAGCCCACTTCCTGCAAAAAGAAGTCTCCGGTAGAGATATCCAGCCACGCCAACCCCAAGTTCTCGCTAAGCTTGGCAATAGTGAGCAAAAAGTTGTTCTTTTTGGCATCGAGCAATGGCTCTTCGGTGAGTGTTCCCGCCGTAACCAGGCGGATAACTTCACGCTTTACAATCGCCTTATAACCGCGTTTTTTTGCCTCTTGCGGATCTTCTACCTGTTCGCAGATTGCCACCTTAAAACCCTGGCGTATAAGTTTGGCCAAATAGCTTTCATAGGCATGAAACGGCACTCCGCACATCGGAATATCCTGCCCGTCGCATTTGCCGCGTTTGGTCAACGCAATATCCAAAGCTTTAGATGCGGTAATTGCGTCATCAAAGAACAGTTCATAAAAATCGCCCATGCGGTAAAACAGCAGATAATCTTTGTGTTCGCTCTTAATCTGCATATATTGGGACATCAACGGGGTAATATTAGCGGAAGTATCGGTCATAATCACTCAGAAATCTTTAGTATTTTTAAACTTGTTATATATTAATATAATAAAAAGTTCCGTCCAGTTTTTTTTACAAGATATAGGATGCAATTATGTTTGAACATGCCCGAAAATCTTTAGGAATTGAACAAAACGCCAATTTTGCCAAACAGGTTTTGTTCTTGAGTTTTCCCACTGCCATGGTTTTTATTGTGCTGTCGGCGTTTCATTTGGTAGATCCGCTGCTGGCGGTTATATCTATGGCCGCGGTGGTGCTGTTCAATGTGGTAATTTTATTTCCGATGATGTTCGAGTTGCAGCAAATCAGGCGTTATGTTTCCTCAATGGCCGGCGGCGCCGATGTTGATGAACAAAACATGAAACTTTCGGAAAAAGACGCCCGCGCCATTGTTGAGGCAGTTAATGCTATGCACCGCTTTTGGGCGCAAAAGACCGATATTTTGGAGGCGCAGACTATTTCTGATACTGCGGTGCTTGACAGTTTGCCCGATCCGATTCTGGTAATTGACCGTTCCGGAAATATCTTGGGCGCCAATTTGTCGGCGCGTACGGCCTTCGGCAAAAACATCACCAATAAAAATGTAGACAAACTTTTTAAATCCAATAATTTTATCAATTCTGTCAGTAAGGTGCTCCACAAAGAGAGCAAATCCGAAAACCTGATTTTTTATACCGGCGGCGCCGACAGCCAAAAACTCTATGCCCATATCAAACAACTGCCTTGGCTTTCCAAGGGCAAAGCGGTTGCCGTAATTTCGGTTTATGATATGACCAAGTCCCTGAAAATTGAAAAAATGCAGTCTGATTTTGTTGCCAATGCCAGCCATGAGCTGCGTACTCCGCTATCAATTATTTCCGGCTTCATTGAGACCCTGCAAACCTCAGCCAAAGATGATCCCGAGGCGCGGGAAAACTTTTTGAAAATTATGGCCGAGCAGGCGGAATATATGTCTTCGCTGATAGAAAACCTGCTTTCCTTATCCAAAATAGAACTCAATCAGGATCAGCGTCCGGAAGACAAAGTTGAAGTTGTCGATATCGCCAATGAAGTTGTAGAAGCGCTGTCTTTGAAGGCTGAAGAGCGCGAAATGAAAATCCGCCTGCTCAAAGACGAAAAACTGCCGCCGGTAATCGGCGATCGGGCGCAAATTAAGCAGGTTTTGCAAAATTTGACTGACAATGCGGTCAAATATGGCCTTTCCGGTACCGATATTACTATCCGCCTCAAAAATGCCGACAGCATTCCGCCTTCCAAGAGCTTTAAGGTGGCAGACGGCGCCGCGGTGGCAATCTCTGTCAATAACAAAGGGCCTAAGATTGAACCGGATAATTTAGCGCGTCTGAACGAGCGTTTTTATCGCTGTCAGGAACACAAGGACTTGAATATTAAAGGAACCGGATTAGGTCTGGCTATTGCCAAGCATATTATATTGCGGCACCGCGGAAATCTGACCGTTAATTCTAACGGCTATAACGGCACCACGTTTACCATTTATTTGCCGGTTGAAAAATAGGAGCAGTCATGAAGTTAGAGGTTTTAGGCACTAACTCTGCCTTTGCCAAAAAAGGCGTGAATAATTCATTTGTTTTGTGGCGCGATGATGGGCGCGGCATCTTGCTTGACTGTGGGTACAGTGTTTTTCAATGTCTGCTTGACAAAGGCTATGCCGATAAAATAGATACGGTTTTATTGTCGCACCAGCACCAAGACCACGCCGGTTCGGCGGTAACTTTGGTTGAATACCGCAACAATATGCTGGGGCGCAAAACTGCGGTCGGCGGCGCCTGGGGCAAATTATTGCAAACCGCCGATGGCGTGAATGCCGCGCAGATGATAGAACCGCTGGATGTGGAACTGCAGACTTTTGAGGTGCCACACGCTAAAGGTATGGAGTGTCTGGCTCTATATGTTGCGGATAAGGTGCTCTATAGCGGAGATACGGCGGTTTCGGTATTGGATACTGAAGCGGCGCGCAAAGCGCAATCGATTATTCACGATGTCAGCCTCAACGGCGGAGCAATTGTCAAAATAGATAATTTGGCCGCCGCGGCGCCGGAGATAAAAGCCAAAACCTATGTTTCGCACTATCGTCCGCAGGATTATGAGGAATTATGCGCCCGCGCTCAAAAAGCCGGATTAGCCGGCGTTCTGCAGCCTGGGAAGATATTTGCCTTGTAATTTGATTATGGCATTGTTGCCGAACCCGCCGGAGCGACGCTTATTTATTGCTCAGCCCACTTGCCCTGAGCATCTTGCTTCCAGTAATGGCATTCGTTGCCGGATTTTTTAATCTCTTTCCAAAAACTGCGCGCCTGATTCAGCGATTCCTCAGAGTGCCCGTCAAAGATATTGAAGATGCGGCCGAACTTATCCAGTTCTTCAACCGCGGCATGAGCGCCGTCCACCAAAAACAACAAGCTGGCCATATTGGGGTTATCTGTTCCGCTGGTCAGCCAAATCGGCTGTAATTCGGCATTGCCGTCTTTATGGGAGCCATGCGGCAAAAAAGACTGGTCGCTGTATGTCCACAGCAACCCGTTCAAAAAATCTACCCGCTCTTCCGTGCCGATGCGCAACAAAGTGCTTTTGCCGGTAGAATATGCCTTTTCAAGCAATTTGGGCAAAACTTCTTCCAAAGGCTGGCTCTGCAAATGATAAAAATCTACTCTCATGGTCTCACTGCTGCATAATACGGAATATTGCGGTTATTAATTAAAAACAGCACCGGACGATTATTTTCATGTTTGGCATCATCAAGCGCTGACTGTGCGTCTTTTATATCCAAAATCGGTTTCTTGTCAATCTCACTGATTAAATCGCCGCGTTTTATCCCCTTAATTTCTGCATCGCTGCCGGGCTTGACATTTACAACAACCACTCCGCGGCTGTTTGGTTCCAATTGGTATTGATTAGCCAAATCCGGCGTGATATCGGCAAACTCCAGCTCCGGAGCATCGTTTTGCGGTTTGGCTGTTTTCGGAGCCGGCGCCGGTTCTTCAGGCATAAGGTCAAGTTTCAGTTCTTTATTGAAGATTTTGCCGTTGCGTTCTATCTCCAGCTTAATATCGGTGCCGGCAGCGGTTTCGGCAATATTGCGCGAAAACAGCTTAGGATCGGTAATTTTGCCGCCGTTCAGAGCTGTGACAATATCGCCCGGTTCAATTCCGGCTTTGCGTGCCGGAGAATTGGGCGCTACGGATGTCACAATCAGATTGCCGCCGGCATTGGCGGTTTGAATTTTGACTCCGAGCCAGCCGCGTTCCACTTTGCCTTTGCTTTTCAGTTCCCGAATCACAAATTTTGCCAGATTAATCGGCGTGGCAAATCCAATCCCCATACTGCCGCCGGTAGTGGAATATATTGCGGAGTTAATACCGATAACTTCGCCGTTAGTGTTAAACATCGGACCGCCGGAGCTGCCCTGATTTATTGAGGCGTCGGTCTGGATAAAGTTATCATACGAGCCGTCTTCAATATCCCGTGATTTGGCCGAGACGATTCCTGCCGTAACGCTGCCGCCAAGGCCAAACGGATTGCCGATAGCCACAATCCAATCTCCCACCCGGATTTTGTCGGAATCGCCAAGCACG
>JBNMLW010000022.1:0-8834 GCA_050875025.1 Alphaproteobacteria bacterium | reverse complement strand
AACGCCGCGTGCTATTTGCTAACCGGATTAACCTTAATGCCGGGGCGCATTTTCATTAAATCACCGACAACAATCTTATCGCCGGCACTCAGCCCGTCATCAATAATCCAGCCGCCGTCCTTGGTCATAATTCCGGTGCGGACATTTACCATCTCTACGGTATCATCAGCCTTAACCCGATATACAAAAGAACCGTTGGCGCCCTGCATAACCGCCTCTTGCGGAACAACCAAAGCATCGATTCTGGTCAGGCCTTCCAGCACCAAACGCAAGAACTGCCCCGGGCGCAGCCGGTTTTCCGGATTGGGAAATACCGCGCGCAGCTTAAGAGTACCGGTTTTTTCATCAATACTCGGGTTAACAAAGTTAATTTGTCCGTCCAGCGGATAGAGCGTATCATTGCCGGTTTTGAGTTTGGCGGTAACTTCGCTTTTGTTCTGCGGATTGCGCACCAAACCACGGTCAATCATATTGGCCAAAGAAGAAATATCGCTCTCTGAAGCGGAAAAGATTACATAAATCGGATCCAGCTGAGTAATGCTGGTCAAAAGGCCGTTAACCGAAATCAAGCTGCCTTCTGACTGCGCTTCCATACTGGTAATGCCGCTGATGGGAGCTTTTACTGTTGTATAGTCAAGATTCAACTGAGCCGAATCAACTTCCGCCTTGGCCAAAGCATCAGCCGCCCGCAAAGAATCCAAGTTAGCTTTGGCCTCATCACGATTCTTTTCGCTTACTACCCGTTCGGCAAACAGTTTGTCAATGCGTTTCCACTGGGTTTCGGCTGCTGAAAGTTTGGCCTCGTTTTGCGCCAATTTTGCCTTAGCCTGAGTCAAGGCCACTTCAAACGGCGCCGGATCAATCTGGAACAATACCTGTCCCTCGTCTACCTGAGATCCTTCAACATAATTGCGTTTGAGCAAGATACCGCCGACTCTGGCTCTGACTTCAGTATCTTTAGAGCCTTGCGCCCGTGCCGAAAACTCAAAACTCAGCGGCACATTTTCCGCCTGCAGCGTTTTCACCTGCACATCAGGCAGCTGCGCCGCCTGCTTGCTGCCGTTTTTGTCCTCAAAACAGCCGCTCAGTGCCAAAACGGAAGCCAGCACGGCCAGTGTCTTTGTTGTTCTATACATCTTATACCTTTCAGCAAAAAATTTTCTTTTAATACAGACTACTATAATATGGTTATTTTTCCAGTATTTTTTAGAACTGTGGATATATCCAATTCATAAGTTTTATTGAAAATCTCCTCCGGCTGATTAGGTATTGGAACAGCTGATTTCCAAAGGCTGGACTCAAACCTGTTTTTAACCTGATTTTTAGGAGATTAAATATGACTGAAGGCGTTCGTTTTCCGACTTTTGCATTTATCACCGGCGGTGCCGGACAGGCTGATGACGGTATTCCGCCTCAACCGTTTGAGACTTTTTGCTACGACTCGGCTCTGATGCAGGCTCGCATCGAAAACTTCAATGTGGTGCCCTACACCTCGGTATTGCCCAAAGAACTGCACGGCAAAATTCTGCCTCTTGATGATAAAATTGCCGCCCAGTTCAAACACGGCGCGGTTTTGGAGGTTATTATGGCCGGGCACGGCGCCAGCCGCGATGAACACAAAGCCATTGCCACCGGTGTCGGCGTTTGCTGGGGCAAAGACAAAAAAGGCGAGCTGATCGGTGGCTGGGCAGCAGAATATGTAGAGTTCTTTGACACTTATATTGATGACGAGATTGCCAAAGGCCACGCCGAAATGTGGCTCAACAAATCGCTGAATCATGAGTTGGCAATTCGCGGCGTTGAAAAACACTCTGAGTTCCAGATGTGGCACAACTACATCAACATCACTCAGCAGTTTGGCTACTCGCTCACAGCTTTGGGTTTCCTCAACTTTGAGCATGCCGCTCCGGCTCAGGCCTAAGATTTAATCTGTTCCCCGAGGCGGCAAACGTTTCGGGGAACTTTATAATCGGAAGGAATTTGCATTATGAAAGCACCTCAAAAATCTGCTGCCGCGCCGGCTCCCGGCACTGCCGGTTCTGCCGGACTTGGAGTCTTGGCACTGGCAGCAATCGTCGTCAGCTCAATGCTGGGCGGCGGTATTTACAGCCTGCCGCAAAACATGGCTGCAGGAGCTTCAGCCGGCGCTGTATTGCTGGCCTGGCTGATTACCGGCTTCGGCATATTTTTTATTGCCCGTACGTTTTCTATTCTTTCTATGGCCAAACCCGACCTCAAAACCGGTATTTATTCTTACAGCCGCGCCGGTTTCGGACGCTATGCCGGGTTTACCATCGGCTGGTCATATTGGCTGTGCCAGGTTTGCGGCAATGTCGGTTATGCCGTCATCACCATGGACGCGCTCAATTACTTCTTTCCGCCATATTTTGCCGGCGGAAATAATTTGCTCTCCATCATCGGCGGTTCGCTGATTATCTGGGGATTTAATTATCTGGTATTGCGCGGCGTCAAACAAGCCAGCATTATCAACACTATCGGCACGGTTATTAAGATTGTGCCGCTGCTTCTGTTTGTTTTGGTGATGTTGTTTGTCTTCCACTACAGCAAATTTGACTTTGATTTTTGGGGCGAGTCTATTGCCACCAAAGCCAAGCTCGGCGGACTTGCCACCCAAATCAAAAGCACCATGCTTGTTACTCTGTGGGCGTTTATCGGTATTGAAGGCGCCGTGGTTATGTCCAACCGTGCCAAAAGTCCGCAGGCAGTAGGCACTGCCACAATTTTGGGTTTTGTCGGCTGCTGGGTAATTTACATTCTACTCTCACTGCTGCCGTTCGGCTACATGAGCCAAGAACAGCTGGCAGAAGTTGCCAATCCCTCAACCGCGGGAATTTTGGAACATGCCATCGGACGCACCGGCGCTTGGATTATGAATATCGGACTGTTGGTATCGGTTCTCACCAGCTGGCTGGCCTGGACCATGGTTACCGCGGAGATTCCGCAGGCCGCCGCACAGGACGGAACCTTCCCCAAGGCCTTTACTGCCGAGAACAAAAACGGCTCGCCGTCGGTATCGCTGATTGTTACCAGTATTGCCATGCAGCTGTTTTTGCTGTTGGTATATTTTTCTAACAATGCTTGGAATACCATGTTGTCAATCACCGGTGTAATGGTACTGCCGGCCTACTTTGCCTCTTGCGCTTATCTCTGGAAACTCTGCGAAGACGGCGAATTTCCCGGCGGCATTGTTTATAAACGCGCCGGCTCGCTGATAACCTCAATCATCGGCTCAATTTATGCCCTGTGGCTGATTTATGCTGCCGGCTTAAATTATCTGTTGATGGCCGTGGTTATCATTGCCTTGGGAATACCGGTCTTTATCTGGGCCAGCAAAGAACATCACCCCGATCAGCCGGCTTTCACTCGCAAAGAATGTTGCGGCGCGGTTATCTTGGTCATAGTTGCCTTGTTTGCAATTTATGCCTTTGCCCGCGGAATTATCAATCTTTAGTTCCGGCTCATAATCAAAAGAGGCTCTTACTATAAGAGCCTCTTTTTTCAACCCGCAGCCCATTTTGTCAAATTTTTGCAAAAATCTCTTGTCACCGGCAACAAAATATGCTAAAAAGAATGCGATAATATATTACTAAGAAATCATTGTTGAACTAAAAAAATTACAAAACATGAAGAAATTTTTTAAAGTAATCGTTTACGTGACGATGCTGCTCTCGCTGGTGTTTATGGCTCTGTCAGTATGGACGCACACCACCAATGCCAAAGTCATTATGCAGATTTTGCTGATGGTCGGCGGCGGTTTTGGCGCTTTCTACGCGCTCATCCGCTGCACTATCATGCAGGCCAGAAAAATCCGCAATGGCAGCAGCAACACCCCGATGTGGACATGCCTCGGCTTCTTCATTATTGAAGTTGCTCTGGCAGCGGCATGCATCTATCTGCTGTTTCATATCTGGAGCGTAAGAGATTTGCTTAATGCCGAGCTGGCAACCCTCCTCTCCGGAGCTGTTGTCTACTGGCTGACGCACTGCCAAAAGAAAGTTTCCGCTTCCCCAAAGACTGAAAAACCGGTTGAAGCTGAACAGCAGTAACAAAAAAGAGGTTCTTATAAAAAGAACCTCTTTTTCTTTTGCCTAAGCCTAGCGAACAACCAAATAATCTGCCCTCAATTCCGGCAAAAACCTTGCCTTAAGACGCTGTACGACATGCTGATAACGCTCATCAGTCACCAAAAGACAGTGTTTTTCTTGCCCTCTTTCCGGCGAACTCACAATCTCCCGCAGCGAAGAACAGAAGTCTTCCACCTTATTGGCATAAATTGCTTCTACATCCGGAGCCAAACCATACATCACCATTGTGCGCGGCAAAACATCCGAAACATTTTTGTCTTCAACCGCCGCCATCAGCAATACCATCTTTCGATCTTGCCCCAATGGCCCTTTGCCTCCAAAATCATCCTTCAGCTTTACCCACAAACCAACGGTCGCCATAAGCTTTTTCAAGACCTTGCCGCAGAAGACAATGTAATCATAATTGCCCAATTTAGTTACACCTTCAGTACCGCAAACTTTGCAAAGATACTCGGTGGTATAATACCGACAACTTTTTTCACCCATAAATATATAAAGTTAATAATTAATCATTGGCTTGCAGATAGCACAAAAATCCCCGAATTGCAAGCTATTTAATCTTACAGGGTAATCATCTCTATTGTCACTCTGAGTGAAACGAAGAGTCCAGAAAAAGCTGGATCTTTCGCTCCGCTCAAGATGACAAAGCGCTTTGTCTGTTAACCGCCCCTAACTGTCATTACCCTGCTTGACTGGATAATCCAGGTGGCAATATAGCTAATTAATTTGCCTCAATTTCACCCCCATCTAAATCTTCCCCCGTCGATGGGGAAGACTTATAAAGCACAATCTCCAGCGAGGTTGGATAGTGGATTTTATAGAGTGATTTGAAAGGCGGCGACACCGGAGTTTACAAAAAGGTAAATGAGGATGTCGCCGTCCTGCGCAAATCGCTCTAGAAAACCTCTAGACAACCTCACCTATTTTGCACTATCTCCAGCAAGCTCGGCTAGTGGTGCAGATAGAGGCATTTAGAAGGCGAGGAAAATTTTAGTGTACAAATTAGTACATGAATTTTCCGAGACCGAACTAAATACCTCTAGATGCGCCGCTAGACGAGCTTGCTTACCATTGGTTATAATGAACTTTATTTACATCAAATCTCCCCTTCGGCTGTGCCGGAGTTTTGGCGGGATATCCGGCTACAATCAGCGCCAAAGGCTTAATATTTTCCGGCAGATGCAGAAGAACTTGAAATTGTTTCATTCGTTCATCATAAGGATAAATTGCGCACCAACAACCGCCCAAACCGCGGCCATGCAAAGCCAACAGCAAATTCTCCGTGGCCGCAGAACAATCAATCGGCCAAAAACCTTTATCGCATTCTTTGGATTCATCGCCGCAGACAACAATTGCAGTTGAAGCATCTTTCAAAAATGAGGCATGCGGATGAATTTTGACAATTTCTTTTTTCAGATTATCATCATCAACCACCACAAACCCCCACGGCTGTTTATTGCAACCGGACGGCGCATACATGGCAATTTTCAAAACATCTTCAATATCCTGCCGGCTGATTTTTTTATCCGGTTCAAATTGACGCACCGAGCGTCTGGTCAACAAACCTGCTTCCAAGAACATCTTTTTTCTCCTTGAATTATTTTTGATAGTTATAAGATAGGTATTGTTGAGCGATGTTGCAAGAGTCAAAAAAACACCGCCCGAAGGCGGTGTTGAACTGTTATTTTTTGAACGCCAATCTGCCGGATTTGCGAGCGTATATCTGCAAGGTGCGCAGATAACGGCGGCGGGCGCCGCGCATATTATCTACAATCATCTCATAGAACAAGCGCTCAACCTCATCATGGGCATTTTCAGCGCGTTCCTTAGCCTGATTAATGGTTATGTCTGCTGCCGGAACAATCTGTTGGGTCATAATCTTGCAATGATTCTGAGCCACATCCGCCGCCCCGGAATAGATAAAAAATTTCTCTTTCTGAGCGCTTCCGCGGCCGGCAATTTCCAATACGCCGAAATCCAGCACAAATACGCTTGGCGCGCGATCGGGAAGAATCTCTATCGGAGCGCGGACAGCCGGAATAACCACGCCGGCAACATCTTTTTCCAGAAATATTCCGGTCGGCAGTTCAATTGTCAGCTTTAATTCATTGCTCATTGTCTAACCTCATACATAGTCCATTAATGGCAGAATCTTCAACCTCTAGGCGGCTTTCATCGTTGATGCCTTTTTCAGAGCATCTTCAATAGTTCCAACCATATAGAATGCCTGTTCGGGAACATCATCATACAGGCCGTCCAAAATTCCCTTAAAGCCTTTAATGGTATCTTCCAGTTTTACAAACACGCCCGGAGTGCCGGTAAATACCTCTGCAACATGGAACGGCTGCGACAAGAACTTTTGAATCTTGCGGGCACGAGCCACAGTCAAACGGTCTTCGTCCGAAAGCTCATCCATACCCAGAATTGCAATAATATCCTGCAATGATTTGTATTTTTGCAAAACTTCCTGCACGCGGCGAGCCACGCGGTAATGCTCTTCGCCAACTACCTGAGGATCCAAAATACGCGAAGTAGAATCCAACGGGTCAACCGCCGGGAAAATACCCAACTCCGAAATCGAACGCGACAATACGGTAGTTGCATCCAAGTGGGCAAATGTTGTGGCCGGAGCCGGGTCAGTCAAGTCATCGGCCGGCACATACACTGCCTGAACCGAGGTAATAGACCCGTTTTTGGTTGAGGTAATGCGCTCCTGCATGGCGCCCATATCCGTACCCAAAGTCGGCTGATAGCCCACAGCTGAAGGAATACGTCCCAACAGAGCCGAAACCTCTGAACCTGCTTGGGTAAAGCGGAAAATGTTATCTACAAAGAACAACACGTCCTGATGCGCCTCATCACGGAAGTACTCTGCCTGTGTCAAACCGGTCAGGGCAACACGGGCACGGGCTCCCGGAGACTCGTTCATCTGCCCGTATACCAGCACAGTCTTGGACTTATCGCCTTTCAGGTCAATAACGCCGGACTCAATCATCTCGTGATAAAGGTCATTGCCTTCGCGGGTACGCTCGCCCACACCGGCAAACACCGAATAGCCGCCGTGCCCTTTGGCAATATTGTTAATCAATTCCATAATCAGCACAGTCTTGCCTACGCCGGCACCGCCGAACAAACCAATCTTTCCGCCTTTGGCGTATGGCTCAAGCAAGTCAATAACCTTAATGCCGGTAGTCAAAACCTCAGTCTCTGTAGATTGATCGGTAAAAGCCGGCGCCGGACGGTGAATTGGGTAATGGAAGTCAGAAACAATCTCTCCGCGTCCGTCAACCGGTTCGCCGATAACGTTGACAATGCGTCCCAACAAAGCCGGTCCGACCGGAACCTCAATCGGAGCGCCGGTATTGGCCACATCTTGCCCGCGAACCAAACCATCGGTCGCGTCCATGGCAATACAGCGGACAACATCTTCACCCAAGTGCTGCGCAACTTCCAAAACCAATTTGTGGCCGTGGTTATCACATTCCAAAGCAGTCAAAATTGCCGGCAAATCTTCTTTCTTGTCAAACTTAACGTCGACAACCGCGCCGGTCACCTGAGAAATATGCCCGATTGCGCCGTATTTCTTTTCTTTCTTGATTGCGGCCTTAACTTTTTTTACGTCTTTTTGTTCAATAGTCTTAATTTGCTTAATGGCTTTTTTCTCAGCCTTGACTTCGGCAGCAGCTTTGGACGCGGTCTTGCGCGGAGCCTTGGTCGCGGTCTTTTTGGCGGTTTCTTTTTTAACTGTAGCCATTTAGGTTTCTCCTCTAAAATACTAGATTACAGTGCTTCGGCACCGGAAATAATTTCAATAAGTTCGGTAGTAATTGCGGTCTGGCGCAAGCGGTTATATTTTAAGGTCAGCTTGGCAATCATATCATTGGCATTGCGGGTGGCATTATCCATTGAGGTCATGCGGGCGCCGTGTTCCGACGTTTGAGAATTGAGCAGATACCGGAAGAATATTGATATCATTAGCATCAGAACCGTATCAATCAAAATCTTCTGTTTGGAGGCATCATACTCATAAAAGGCATTGTCAACCTTATTGTCATAACGCTCGCCTTCAGTGTCTAAAGCATACGGAATATACTGCTCTACTTTGACTTCACGATTAATTGCCGAATTAAAGTGGGTATAGACCGCTTCACAGACATCAAACTTCTTTTCGGTGTATTCTTTGAGCAGCCGCTCGCAAATAACCTGCATCTCGCGATAATCCGCGCCTTTGGCGGCAACGCCGGTTAAGATTTCTACTTCAATGTCCGGAATACGGTGTTTGATACCGTCGCCGGCCTTTTTGCCGATGCTCAAAACCTTTACCGATTTGCCCGCTTTGCGCAACTCGCGGATTCTTCTGACACTCTCCCTGATAACATAGGCATTATAACTGCCGCACAATCCTCTATCGGAGGAGAACACAACCAGCAGATAATTATCAGGCGTCAGCACCGGCTGAATAATCTTCGGGAAGATATAGCGGATATTGCTCCCCTGCTCTTCCTGTTTCATATCGCGATACAAACGTCCGACCAGTGTCGTCAAATCATCGCTATAGTGCTTTGAGCGTGCCAAAACCTCTTGGGCACGGCGCAGACGAGCCGCCGCCACCATTTTCATGGCAGAGGTAATCTTCTGCGTCGATTTAATGCTCCCAATGCGGGTTCTAAGCTCTTTTAAGCCTGCCATAGCTTACGCCGCCTTTTCCAAAGTTTCACCAAAGCGTTT
>JBNMLW010000021.1:0-9069 GCA_050875025.1 Alphaproteobacteria bacterium | reverse complement strand
TGCCAGTGGTGGCTTATCGGGGATTCACCGACCGGTTACGACGCAATAATACATAAAGAGCGCCACTGCCTCCGTCTTCTGGTTTGGCATAACTGATTCCCAATATCAGCGGCCTGAGTTCGGAATTGTTAAGCCACCCCGGAACACACTCTTTCAAGATGCCTTTTTTTTCGTACCAGGCGTCATCTTCACGGTTGATACCCTTGCCGGTAACAATCAACACGCAACGACGTTTTTGCATATAAGCGTTGCGAATAAAATCATCTACTGCGGCAAAAGCTTCTTTTTCGGTCAGACCATGCAAATCAAGCGTCTGCTCAATCAAAAACTCGCCGCGCTTAAATTTTTCGGCAGTGCGGCGGTCAATGTTGTCGGTGTTGCCAATTTGCAACGGAGCCAAAGTGTTGCCTGAGTACGCCGCCGCGTAATTAATTTTGGGCGAAATGTCGCCAATAATCAGCGGAGCCTGAGGCTTTTCTTCTGTTTCTGGTAATTTTTTTACCTCCGCAATAACCTCCGCCCAAGCGTTATCGCTATCTACGGGAACGGCGATGTGATCTAGGCGTTTCATCTTTTGGTTCTTCCTTGGGTTCTTCGGGCGTTGGCGTTTCCACCGGTTTTTCAATCATTAAATCGGCAAAATTTTTCACGACAAATTCTTTCCAATCTCCGTCCGGCGCCAGACAGCCGATTTTTTTGTTTTCGGCATTAACCAGCACAATTCCGCCAAACTCCCATAATTGGCAGAAGTTATCATAGCCGGAGAGCAGATAATTACGGGTACGCTCCAGCAATTTGGCATCAAGTTTTTTCTTTACCAAATTGGCCGACACCATAATTGCCGCAATCATAAACACCAGCCCGAAAATCGGTCCGACCGCCAGAATCAATATCAATCCGAGAATAACCGGCAAAAGCGCGGGCAGCAAAACTTCCCACGGGTTATAAACCGGAGAATTGGGGCGGTTGATTTTGCTCTCCACCAGGCAAAGGTGGAGTTGATTTTCTTCCATTGCTTTTTTCAGGGCGTGATATGCCATTTCTTCCGCCCGATTGGGTAACTTTTTCGCCATAATATCAGTCCTTTTCAGATTTTGGCATCAAAATATAATAACTTCCGGCAGCATTCATTTTGCCGGCCAGCTCCAATATATCATCTCCGCCGCTGCCCCAATAGAAATCTCCGCGGATAGCGCCTTTGATAGCGCCGCCCACATCCTGCGCATTTACCAGTTTTCTGATTGGCCGATTGCCGGGAGCCGTAGTCTCCAGCCACAGCAAAGAGCCGAGCGGAACATAACTTTTGTCAACCGCTAAGGAGCGTTGCGCCGTCAGCGGCAGCCCCATTGCTCCGAGCGGGCCGCTTGCTCCAATCAGCTGGTGGAAGACGTAGCGCTGGTTTTCATTCATATACTTGAGAGCTTTTTCCGGATGCGCCAACAGCCATTTCTTAACATTGCCCATTGAGGCCTCTCCGGGTTTCAGTTCGCCGTGCTTGAGCAAAATTGAGCCGATACCCTTAAATTCCCGTCCGTTGGTGTCGGCATAAGATATCCTTATCCGGCTGCCGTCCGGAAACACCGCCACTGCAGGCCCTTGGATATGCATTACAAACACATCAACAAAACTGTCTGCCCACAGCAGAGTTTGGATTTTTCCTTTGCCGGACAATATGTCCTTGCGGCTGAAATATGGCACCAGTTTTTGCCCTTCCACCCTGCCAAGCAGACGTTTAGACGGCATTGACTGGCCAAAATCCCGCGGATTAAATTCAATCAAATCGGTCGGTTTGGCATGTATCGGATATTTATAAGTTCCGTCTTTGGTATAAGAGACATGAATCAACGGTTCATAATAAGCGGTAAATTTTCCGGTTTGGGAGCCGTCAAAAGTTACGGCATACGGCACAAAATTATCCTCAACAAACCGGCGGAAATCTTGAGGCGCGATTTTAGCTGCTTTGCCGCATATTTTTTGATAATCAGCGGTTTTGATTTTAATTTCCGCATTGCCCAAAAACTCTGATTTGCTTTTGACAATAGACTTGCAGCTGAGCCTAAAGGCCTCAAAGGCTTCGGCCTGATTATCTTCATTCCAGCCGTTCAAATCGCTAAAAGCGGCTTTTTCCAGCTTAAGTCCGGAAACCGGAGCCGGGGCGGCCGGTTCTTCTTGCTCGCATGAGGCCAAAAACAAAACTGCCGCTGATATGTAAAATAGTAAATGTTTCATTATTTTTTAGTAGATACCAAAACCCAATTAGGAGAAGTTGAAGATATTGCCCGTTCAAAAGTCCAGACATCGGTAATATTTTGGATGTAGTTTTCATCGCCTTCAATAACCTTGCCCTCGGCATCGCGCAAAATATTAACCTGCTCGCTGACAAATTCCACGGTGATTTCCGCAACCTGATTGGCTTTAATATTGGCCTTGGCAATTTCCACTTTGTCAAAACCGATAAAGTCAGTTTCGGCAGTCACTTTGTCTTGCTTGCGCTGCTCAATAACCTCTTGGAACTTTTTGAACAGCTTTTTGTTAACCAGCATTTCCAAAGTTTCCACATCGCCTTTGTTAAAAGCCTCGGTTATAATCTGAAAAGCCCGTTCGGCGCTTTTGATAAATTTGCTTTTTGCAAAATGCGGAATTTCCATCAGCGTCTTGTCCAAATCGCTGAGCGGCTCGCCTTCCGGCACCAGTTCTGCCGGCTTGCTTTCTTCCTCGTCAAAGGATTTTCCTTCCAGCTTTTCGGCCTCGGATTTCAGGATATTGTACAGTTTTTCGGCATTTTCTTTAGAAAGGCGGATTCTCCGTTCTTCTGTCGGGCGGGTGCCCAAAACGCTGCGCAGGCGAACAAATATCAGCGCTACCACAATCAACAATACCAAAATATCCAAATGTGTCATTTTTCTTGTCCTCTTTTAATCCCTTCAAATATAGCTTATTTGTAAGTTTTATCAACTGTTATTGTTGACCTTAGGAATTTTAGAGTGTAAAACTTAAGCATCTTAGATTGATTTAGGAGATTTTATAATGGAAAACGCCAACGAAAACCAGCCTCAAGCTCCGGCAATTGCCATGCATACCCAGTATATCCGCGATTTGTCGCTGGAAATTCCCCATGCCCCGGAAATTTTTGCCAAACTCAATGTTCAGCCGCAGATTAAGGTTGATGTAAATATTGACAGCAAGCAAGTTAACGGCAATGTCTATGCGGTTGAGCTTAACTTCCGTATTGACGGCGATATTAATGATGAAAAGTTCTTTATTCTGGAAATGACTTATGGCGGCGTGGTTGGCATCAATGTTCCCGAAGAACACAAAGAATTGGTTTTAATGATAGAGGTTCCGCACCTGCTGTTCCCCTATGCCCGTCAGGCCATCAGCAGCGTCTTGTTTGACGGCGGATTGCCCCCGCTGATGTTGAATCCGATAGATTTTATGGCCATGTACAATGCCAAAAAGCATTCGGCAACTTCAGAACAGGCTTAAAAATAAAACAAGCTCCTCAAAAGAGGAGCTTTTCTTTTACCATTCAATTACCGGATAATCCAAATTATATTCATCTGGCATCTCAAAGTGCCACCACTCCGAAGCAATTGCCTCCAGCCCGATGCTTTCCATCAGGCGGCTCAGTCTTTCACGATTGGCAATCTCCTCTATCATATCCGGATTCTGATAATCCTGCCGTCCCTGTTTGGCATATTCATAAAATTCGGCGGTCTCTCCGTTCTGCACTTGGGCAGCAAATTCCGGCGTATAGCAGTCAACTTTGGTCGGGTACTTTAACTCCGTTCCATCTTCTCGGCACAAAACCGCGTCAACTGCCGTTCCGTGGCAATGTTTGGATAATTCGCCGCTGCTGGCAAACAGCCCCGGCCCTTGTTCATGAATTGCTTTTTTCAATCCGGCATGCGCTGCCAGCGGGCGATAAGCATCGCAAATTTTCAATTTCAGTTTATGCTCTTCCAGCCAGGGAATAAGTTTTTGCAGCCGTTCCCATAATTCTGCCCGCACATAAGCCTTTTTGCCAAACCCGATTTCTTCATACACCGGGCGTCCGGAAATATTTTGGCGGCCGGCATACATCATTTCCACCATAAAATGCGGATCTTTGATTTCGACCATATCAGCTTCGGCAAAAGGTATTTTTTCTCTGGTCAGCGGAATCCCGCCGCGGGCAGCTTTGGCAAAAGCCGCAAACAGCCGGTTGCTCAATTCGTCATTGCCAAAAATAAATCGCTCCGGATGCCATTGTACCCCCAACACAAAGCTGTGCCATGGATTTTTGAGTTCAATTGCCTCTGCTGTGCCGTCTTCTGCCGTGGCAGTGGTAATGCAGCCGCTGGTTTCATTGGTTATGGCAGCCATATTATGATTGGTGTTTACTTCCGCTTCGGCAAATCCGCTGATTTTTGCCAATAGGGAATGCGGCTTAATTTTAATCTTGTGCGCATACTCGTTTGGTGCTTTGCGGTGGTTGGAAATTTCTTTAAGTTTGGCGCCGAACATTCCGGCCAAAACCTGCTCTCCGGCACAAATTCCCAACAGCGGCAGCTTGTGCTCGCGGGCATATTCACTCATTGCCTCATACGCTTGTTCGCGCCGCAGGTTCCCATTTTCCGGCTGGGCGCCTTCCAGCATTTCTGCCGGAAAAGCAAAATCTCCGCCCGGCAGCATTATTGCTTGCGGTTGCAGGCAGTCCAGCTGTTCCGTTACCTTATCAAACGCCACAAACACCGGATTGGCGCTGTTCTTTTGCAGTGCCTCTACATAAAATTCAGGTATTGCATAATCCGGCTCTGCTTGTTCGGGATTCTTTTCAACTGCCGGCAGCACCGCAATGACAGCGCCGTCATTTTCGGCCGGCAACCGGAGTTGCGGAATATCGCCTTTTTGCAAAACCTCCGCAACTGCGGCCGCGGTTATAAAATAGCAGTCAAAGTTCTGCTGCGGATAGCGCTTTTTTTGCAAATATATTTTATTTATAGAGTTTGGGCAATGGCTCATAATTATTTGAAAGTCCCTTCTTTTGTTTGCAGATTTTCTTAAAAACTCTCAGAAACAGACTGCCGTTCCAATCTGTGCCGTTTTCAGAATAAAGAGCCTCCGAGAGCTTGTCAAGCTCGCAGCGGAACTCTTTGTCATTGACCGCGGCATCAATATCCTGCAGGCTCAAAATCCGGCGCTCCTTAAATTTGTGGTTTGCCCAGGCCAGCAGGTTGTCGCGCACGGCATAAATATTGCCGGTTTTGGCCGCTCTGGTTATGGCGCGGACGTAATTTCGGCGGTGCGAACGCATCAGCAGTTTGCCCAAGCCGATAAGCAGCAGGCAGAGCAATATTCCCAAAGCAAACGCCATACCCAGCTGCAGGGGCCGGGAGCTTTTCTGAGCCGGAGCCGCGGGAACTTCTACAGCCGGCTGTTCTTGCGGCAAGGTCGTTTTTGTTTCGGGCGCGGCGGTTTCTCCCGCAACGGCGATTGTCATTGCCGGCAAAACGGCTTTTTCCATTTTTCCGGATTTGACATTAAACCAATTCAGGCCGATTTCCGGCAATGTAAGTTTTCCCGCCTCAGAGGGAATATAAACGTTGGTAACTTTTTCCACGGCAATGATTTTGCCATTGTTAACGCTCATTGCGGTTTGCGGCTTTTCCGGATATTGTTTGATACCGGGCGCGGCGGCAAATTTTAACTCCGGCAGCTGGCTGTCAATAACGCCGGTTGCCTGCAGATAGATATTGCGGCTGACCGCTTCTCCAACGGCAAATTTCGGCTGTTTCGGTTCAAATTCGGCATACAGCTTAACACTTTCTGCCGGAAGCCACCAATGCCCGTTGTTTTCCGGTGCTGCCGGCCGCACGTTTATTTTGATGGGGCGGGCGCTCAAAACAACCGGAGTCCTGGTGGCAAAGACATCGGCCATGCCGAAACCGCCGATAAACATATCATCGTTAAACAGGTTGGCAAACGGGTCAGTACGCCGCTCGCCGCTCAGATAATAGCCGTTAAAGCGAGTTGCCGGAACCTCCAGTTGTCCACTTTTTTGCGGAAACAAAGCATAATGAAATTTAATTTCCCGCACGTTGGCTCCGTTAATATTTTGCGTGCTGATTTCCGGCGCCCCCAGGCTTTTAATAATCCAGTCATTTTCGTTTGCTGCTTGAAATATCGGCTCTTCTCCCTGCAGCCCGCCGCTGTCGCGCAAAGTCAGAGTATAGTTGATTTGCTGCTGAACATAAGGGTTTCGGTTATCAACTTCCGCCGCGATTGTATATTTAGGGCGGCTTTCCGCCTGTGCCGCAGGCTGGGCGCCTTGTTCAGCCGTGCCGACGCTTATTGTCAGCGGCTGGGTTTTATATTTGTCAAGGCTGATTGCCGGAATGGTGAGTTTGCCCGGTTTGTTAGGCATCAGCACCAAATTCCATTGTTGAGATTTGCTCACATTGCCGTTGATAATATTGGTGCGGTAGGCATTGGCCGCCGAATAAACCGTAAAATTGTCGTTAAGCACGCTGAAATCCGGCGTTTTGTTGCTGGTGGCGCCCTCTAATTCCACCGTCAGCAGCAAGGTTTCGCCTTCCGGCAGATTGTTGCGGTTTACTTTGGCCTCAAAAGTCTGTGCCGCCGCATTGCTGAAAACTGAAACCCAAAGTCCCAATATTAAAAGCAGTTTTTTCATCTTTTTAATCCTGATAACGCCTGATTCTGTATTCTTTTTCAATAAATGCTTTCAGCAGTCCGCCAGCATCTTCTGGAATCTCCCGATATTGCTGAGCTCGAGCTTGGATGCTTTCATCATACTTTTCATCATCATAGCCTTGTGCGGCGGACGTTCCGCTGCCTGAAGTTTCCGGTTGTTTGCCGGCGGGTTCTTCGCCAACCGGCATAGGCTCTTGTTGAGAGTTGCCGGATTGATTTTGTCCGCCGTTATCTGCCGGATTTTTTTGTTGGCTGCTTTGTGGTTCATTATCGCCGGTTTGGCTCTCCTGCTGCTCTTGCCCGCTGCCGCTTTGGTTTTGCTCGCCTTGCTCTTGTCCGGATTTGTCTGAGCTGTCATTATCTTGTCCGGCAGAGCCTCCGGCGCCGGCATTGTCTTGTTGGTTTTGGTTGTCTGACTGCTGCGGTTCGGATGATGATTGATTCTGTTGCTGCTTTTGCTGTTCTTTTGGTTTTTTCAGATACTCCAGATTAAACTTGGCATCTTCATGCTTGGGGTCAAGCTTGAGCACTTCTTCATACTTGGCAATTGCCTCGTCAATCTTTCCGCCTTTGGCCAAGGCATTACCCTGATTATACAGAGCGGTTGTGCCGAAGCCTTTGGCATATTCCTTATATGCGGCATCATATTTGCCCTGGCGGTAATAGCTGGCGGCCTTCCACTCCGGCGCCTGAAACTTGCTTTCCGCCGTGGCAAAATCATTACTTTCAAAAGCTTTGAGCCCCTCTTGGTTATGATTCAGCCAAAATCCTGCCTCCGCCGGCCGGC
This sequence comes from Alphaproteobacteria bacterium, assembly GCA_050875025.1. GTDB lineage: Bacteria > Pseudomonadota > Alphaproteobacteria > RF32 > CAG-239 > CAZU01. Next base: position 1,586 of record JBNMLW010000021.1, on the reverse strand, counting down.
ACAGCAAAACCAACGCGGCAACCAAAATTCCTTTGCGGAAGAAATATAGGCAGCAAACCAGCGGCAGCGCCAAAAGATAATATCCGTAATCCAGCCAGACCGAGCGCAAATTCTTGCCTTCTTTCAGTTGCTGAACATTTTGCTGCAGTCCGGCGGCAATAGCTTTAATATCGCTGTCATCTTTGCTTAAAAGCAAATATTTGCCGCCGCCGGCTTGAGCTATGTCCTGAAGTTTTTTATTGTCCTGAGCGCCGGCATTAAGCACATTTACGGCAAATCCGGCGGCCTTGGCTCTGCCGGCTTCAGCTATGGCCTCATCAAATGCTTGTCCGGCATCTGGAGCAATCAGCAAAATTTGCCCTTTGTGGTATCCTGCCGTTGCAAACTTTTGCCCGGCCAAAGCAATTGCCCGGTCAGCCCGGTCGCCGTTGACCGGCATAATATCAAAATTAACGGCCGGCAAAAGGTTTACAATTAATTTTCCGTCATTGCTGAACGGCGATATCATAAACGGTTCGCTGCTGTAAACCGCCAGTCCGCTTTGAATATCCGGTACGTCTGCCAACAAGTCTTTTATCTTATATTTGGCGCGCTCCAAGCGGTTTGGCGAAACATCGGTTTCTTTCATATCCGATGACATATTCAGCATAATCATCAGCGGATTTTCGGCTTCCATTGCCGGAATTTCCTGCTTTTTCCAACTGGGGCCGGCAACCGCGATAATTGCTCCGATAATTCCGATCGCTGCCAAACGGACAATAATTTTGCGCTGTGCCGATGAACCTTTAATCAGCAGATATTTCAGCAAGCGGGCATCAACAGCCTTCTCCCAAGAGGATTTATTGGTGCTGCTTTGCAGGTAGCGCCGAAACATCAGCAGCGGCAGTATCAGCAGCAACAACAGCCACGGGCGTAAAAAATGAAAATTTATCAGCCATTCCATCATCTTATTTATTCCTCCGCAGCGCCGCGCCCAATGCCAGGCTCAGCAAAACTGCCGCCAGCAGCGGAATATAGTAGAGTTCCTTAACTTCGCGGACAAAATTATCTTTTTGCTCTTCGGCTTCCAGTGTGTCGATATAATCATAAATTTGCTGCAAACTTGAGGTGTCTTCCGCTCTAAAGTATTGTCCCTTGGTTGCCTGAGCAATAGCCTTGAGCCCGCGCTCATCAACTCCGGCGCCGGTCAAAAACATGCCCATAAACGTAGCTTGAGAGCCTACGCCAATGGTATAAGTCTTGATTCCTTCCGCTTCCGCCAGCTTTACGGCTTGGGGCAACGATATGCTTCCGTCGTTGTTCTCTCCGTCGGTCAGCAGCACTATTACTTTATTTTTAGCCGCGGTATTGTTTTTCAAATTCTTCAGCGCCGTGCCCAAAGCATCGCCGATACTGGTGGAATCTCCGGCCATTCCGGCATCCATCGACCACAAAATATCATCAACCGACTGTTTATCAAAAGTCAGCGGCGCCTGCAAATATGCCCTGGTGCCGAACAATACCAGCCCGATACGGTCATTAGCGCGTTTCTTTATAAAATCTGAGGCTGTTTTTTTAACCGCTGTCAGTCTGTCAATGCGCCGTCC
>JBNMLW010000020.1:0-9675 GCA_050875025.1 Alphaproteobacteria bacterium | reverse complement strand
ATTAGTCATTATCTTGGTACCCTATTTTTGGTGAAAAAACAACAAAAATGTGTGATTTTTGCCATTTTTGCCCCTAAAATACGCAAAAATCATCAAAAATGACGATTTTTAAATAAAATCTAAAATTGCTGTTGAAGCAGATTCTTTAAATTTGATGAATTTTTCTATTGTGTGTGGCACATATTTAAAAATAGCCCAATCTCGAGCCTCGAACGCAGCGAGCGGCGAGTATATTCTTGCTGTGCGCCGCCCACCGTTGTGGGTGAGTGGCGAGCATATTCTTGCGAATGCCCGTGCCGGCTTCGGCACTGGCACGGTTTTTGCATATATGTCTTCAGATGTAAAATTTTTTAAGGTGAAAACCCATGGAAGTTAAAGACATAAATAATAATGCAACTATTCAGGCGATGTTTGCCAAGGCTGCTGCCGGCAATGCCTCCGGGCAGATTCTGGGCGCCGGATTTGCTAATCTGGTAAACCAGCTCGGCGACTTGGGCGGAAGCAGTGCCAAAGCTGATGTGGTTAAAGATGCCGATAAAAGCCAGCCTGTAGATAATAAAGCGTCCGTAAACTCCGATAAGGTTGACGCCAAAAAAGATAAGCCGGCTAAAAAGGTCCGCCAAACTGTAGAAAAAGACAACAAGCCGGCGGTTCGTCAGAACGAACGCAAGCAAGCCGCGGTTGATGCTGCTCCGGTTAATGTTGCGCAAAATGATGCTGCCGCGCCTGAAGCGCCCAAGGCTGTTGAGGAAGTTGTGGAGACTGCTCCGGTTGCTGACGTTGAAAGCGCTCCGGTAGTACAGCCGGTAGAAAACGCTGAGCCGGTAATGCGCGAGTTGCAGGCTTCCCTGTTGGGTGGCGATGCCGCTCCGATTGCCAGCATGAATGACGGCGAAATTGTTTTATTCCCGGGGGCAGAGCTTAATTTGGATACTTTGGCTCAAATGCCGGCGGTTAGTGTTTTTGATGATGCCAGCGGAGAAGTCGTTACTATGAGCGGCGAGGAATTTGTTGCCAAACTTCAGCAGGCTTCTGATGATAAACAGCTGTATATTGCCCCGGCCGATGCCGATAACGGACAAGTTGCTTTGCAACCGGCAGAAATTTCCGCTAAGGCAGAAAGAGATTTTTCTTCTGATTTGCAAAATGCTATGCCGGAACAGGGCGTTGAATTTGTTGACGATCAGTTGGCTGCGCAGGCTCAGGTTTTGGATAATAAACTTGGACAAGATAAAAAAGTCCGCATTGATGTAGATGTCAGACAAGAAGAAATTGCTTTGGCTGATGACGCTGATTTGCTGCGTGACAAAGTGGCTATGGATGAAATTATCCGCGCTGCTGTTGCCGAGGGCAGTGACGAAACTCCGGCTAAGACCTTTGATGTAAATTCTTCCGTGTCTGCCCAACCGCAGGCCAAACCGGCAAATGTTGCCGCTCAGGCAGATATTCAGGCTGTGCCGGCTGCTGTGTCTGTCAATGTTGAGACGCAAGCTGCTGTTGAGGCCTCTGCCAATACGGCGGTTGAGGGCATTTCTTCCGTATCGGCAAATGCTCACGCTATGGGAACGGCTGCAACCGCCAATGCGGCACATGCCGAGGCCAAAGCTCAGACTTCCGAAACTTCTTTCCGCGACATCTATAAAGGAATGAGCAAAGAAGTTGTAGAGCAGGTAAAAGTAAATATTACCAAATCCGCGGTTAAAGGCATTGATAATATTGATATCAAATTAAAACCCGAAGATTTGGGGCACATTCAAATCAAAATGCAGATTTCTAAAGACGGCAAACTGCAGGCTCATATTGTTGCCAGCCGTCCTGAGACCGTAGAAATGCTGCAAGAGGAAGTTCAGAGCCTTGAAAAAGCATTTCAGGATGCCGGTTTTGATACCGATTCAAGCTCTTTCAGTTTTAGTTTCAGTGAAGACGCCGAAAGCCGCGGGCAAGATAAAAATGCAGAATTGCGCAGCTTTATCGGCAACGCATTGGAACAAGATTCCGCTGAGGCCGGCAATGACAACCTTTATGGTTGGACAGCCGAAGGCGGGCTTAATATCAGGGTATAAGGTTTAGGGGAGAACCGCCATGACAGATGTAAGTGCAATTACCAATACTATTCAGACCGGCTCGGCCAAGACTAACGCAAGTAGTCAGACATTGTCGGCTGATATGAACACCTTTTTGCAGCTACTGACTACTCAGCTCAAGTATCAAGATCCGTTGGATCCGATGGATACTGCTGAATTTACCAATCAGCTGGTGCAATATTCAAGCGTTGAGCAAGCTATTCAGATGAACAGCAAGTTAGATTCTTTGCTTTCGCTCAACCTTTCCAACCTTGGCGCGCAAGCCGTGTCTTATATCGGCAAAACCGCTCAGGTATTGGGCGATGTTATGCCGCTTGACGGTAGTAAAGCCAAGGCGACATACACCCTTAATAAAGATGTTCTGTCTACCACCATTATGATCAAAGATATGAACGGCAATGTTGTATACACCACAACCGGTGAGACAACTGCCGGTACTCATGAATTTAAATGGGACGGCAAAGACAGCAACGGTATTCAGCTGGAAGACGGCGCTTATCAGATTATCGTAAGCCCGAAAGTTGCCAACGGCGAGGCTTCCGCTACCGTTACCACCACCATCTTTGGTAAGGTAACCGGCGTGGCCAGCGATGACAACGGTATTTATATAGGCCTCGGCGATGCGGTAACCGCAAACCTGAGCGATATTTTGACCATGCGCAACGATGATTATTTTGATAAAACCAATTCCGGTAAAGATGATGCCAATCCGGACAATGGCACCGGCGATGCCGATAGTGACAAAAGCCAAACCGTATAATTATTAAAGTTTTAGGAGAACGAAAATGAGTATTTTTGGAGCAATGCAATCGGGAATTTCAGGCTTGGCCGCCCAGTCCACTGCGATGGGTGCCATCTCTGATAACATTTCCAACGTGAACACTGTTGGTTACAAAAACAACTCGGTCGCTTTTTCGACCTTGGTAACCAAACAGACTTCCAGCACCCACTATTCACCCGGCGGTGTGCAGCCTGTTTCCAAACAGGGAATCAATGCCCAGGGTTTGTTGGCTGCCAATTCATCCAGCACGGCTTTGGCCGTCAGCGGCAACGGCTACTTTGTAGTTAACTCTGCTGCTCATCCCGGCGAGAGCGACACATGGGCTTATACCCGTGCCGGCGACTTTGATATCGATGACAGCGGATATCTGAAAAACACTGCCGGTTTTTATCTGCAGGGATGGTCGCTGCTGCCTTGGGACGGTAACTCTAACGCTACTGTCGTAAATATCAACGGCATCAACTACATGAAGGCCTATTACAATTCCGCCGGAGATACCGTATATATCAATGACAATATTGTAGATTCCCGCAACCTGCGCCCGATTAACCTTTCTACAATCGGCGGTTCGGCAACTCCGACCCAGCAGATCAGCTTTGGCGCCAACCTGCCTTCCGGTGATCCGATTTTCAGCAAATCTAATCCGACTGCCGGCGGACGCCACTCTGTAAACGCTTTGATTTATGACAGCTTGGGTAACGCCAGCAATATGAACCTGACCTACACCAAACAGAGCTCAAATACTTGGGGCATGTCAGCCTCTCTGCCGAGCGGCGCAGCCAGCGTGTCTCTGACCGGAACCCGTGAAAATTCCAAAGATTCGGCAGCCGATGTTTATTATGCTGCCGGCCAATTGGAATTTAGCTCGCTGCCGGATAATGGTTCTGTAATCACCATTACCGACCAGCAGACCGGACAGACCTTTAACTTTGAGTTCTTAAAAACTCCTGGTGCAACTGCTCAGCCTGGCAACATTGCTGTAGATATTTCTTCCGGCATTGTTTCTACCAGCGATTTGACTGAGAAATTTGTAAGCGTAATCAATTCGGTTATGCCGGGCGCAAATCGTTTCTCAGCCGATTCTAACCGCGTATTTATTGAGCAGTCGGTAGGCGGCGGCGCTTTGGTAATTGATGCCAGCAAGACTTTGGCTTGCTTGCAGTCAGCCGTAAACCCTGATGAAAACGGCGTTGCCACCGGTGTTTTCACTATCAATGCAATTGATGATGAATTGAAGAACACCGCCACCATCAGCTTCACCAGCACCAATGCTGCCGATTATACCGGAACCTTTGTTGTAGACGGCAAAACCTACAGCTTTGTAAATGCTGACCCGGCTGATACTACTCAAATTGACCTGCGTCAGGCTCTTAATGCCGATGGTACGGTTAATACCGTGAAAATTGCCGAGTTGGTTACTTCAGCCATTAAGTTGAATGTAACTGAGCCGGAACGCGTAAGCGCCAGCGGTACATCTGTAGAATTTATCCCGACTTCTACCGGTCCGGATTTGTCTTTGGACTTCCGCGGTATTGCCGGCCTTATCAAAGGTACCGGCCGCAATGGCAACGCCACTACTTTTGCAGACCTGACTACTACTGCCGTTACGCTGAAAAACAGTTTTAACGTTAACAACACCGAAATTGAGGCCGGCTCAATCGTTCCGGCAGTCAAATTCAATGCCGACGGCACTCCGAAATACTACTTTGTAGATTCAATGCAGATTGAATGGGCCAACGGCGCGCAGAATATGACCGGTGAATATGGCCAGGGTACTCCGATCAGCCTGATTCAGGGCAATGTCGGCACCAATGACGGCTTAACCAGCTTGGCCGGTAATTTCAACACCAACTACATTAAGCAGGATGGTGCCAAATTCGGAAGCTATGCCGGCGTAAGCGTCGATGAGAGCGGTGTTGTTACTGCTTTGTACGATAACGGCGAGACTCGCCCGATTGCTATTCTGCCTTTGGCTACTTTCTCTAACCCCAACGGCATGAGCGCCTTGACCGGTAATGCTTGGATTGAAACTGATTATTCCGGACAAGCTCTGCTCAAAATGGCCAATACCAATGGCGCCGGTAAGGTTGAGTCCAACTCTTTGGAACAGTCAACCGTAGATTTGGCAACTGAGTTCTCAAATATGATTATCACCCAGCGCGCATACTCTGCCGCCACCAAGATTATCACCACGGCAGATGAGATGCTGGATGAACTCACCAGAATGACCTAGAAATAACTTAGGTTAAAATCTTTCCTCCTGAAACTAGAAAAAGCGGCCAGAACGGCCGCTCTTTCTTTGTATATGCCCACATTGGTTCCAACCCCAATTTTGATACCAGTACTGACCCGAACGCCGAGCCGTAAGCGAGCAAGTGAGTATATTCTTGCGAATGCCACCGGTGGCTCACCGGCCGTCGCGTGCAGTGGATATGTTGAAATATATGTTTCACAAATAAGATTTTTACGTTAAAGATAAAGATAAATAGGGAAAATTTTGCCTAGTGGGGTAGGCAGATTTTAAAATTTTTATATATTACAATAGATTGGGGAATCTAGTGAATAATATTCTGCAGACTTTGAAAAACATGTCGCCGGGACGGTTGGCCTCTATTGCGGCGATTGTTATATTTTTGATTAGCTTTTTTGTATATTTGGCAGTACAGATGAACTCCAAAGAATATGGTGTTTTGTATACCGATTTGGAGCTGGAAGATGCCAAGCAGATTGTAGCCAGACTAGAGAGCGAGAATGTAAAATATAAATTGCTCAAAAACGGCACGGAGATTATGGTTCCGGTAGATGATGTTAACCGGATGCGGGTTAACACGGCTGAGCTGGCATTGTCTTCTAAAGGGGCAAATGTCGGTTATGAAGTTTTTGACAATACAGATGCTCTGGGTTCCACCAATTTTGTGCAGAATGTGAATTTGATTCGCGCTTTGGAAGGCGAGTTGGCGCGGACGATTCGTTCGGTTGATAATATTAAGTCGGCTCGGGTTCATTTGGTTATGCCCAAACGCGAAATGTTTTCCAGAGAGGAGCAGACCCCGACTGCTTCGGTAGTTATCAAAACCAGAGAAGGCAAACTTGACCCCGCGGCGGTGCAGTCGATTCAAAAGTTGGTGGCGGCGGCCGTGCCTAAGCTTGATGTAAAGAATGTTTCAATTGTCGATGCTGCCGGCAACTTGCTGACTGACTATGATGAGAGCCAGAAGGCGGCGGTAAAAAATACCAACAATGAACTGATGCGCCTTGAGCAGGAAAGAAAACTTGCCAATAAGGTGCAGGATTTGTTGGAAAAAACCGTCGGCCAAGGGCATGCTCAGGCACAGGTAACCATTGAGATGGACTTTGATGAAGTGGTTACCAACGAGGAGCTCTATGACCCGGATGGGCAAGTTGTGCGCTCACAGGCAACCGTAACTGAGAACGGCTCTTCTACACAAAATGCGGTTCCTGTAACTGTGGCTCAAAATATTCCCAACGGCGATACCGTAACGGCCAATTCCGGCACTTATGACCAAAAGTCCAAGACCGAAGAGACCATTAATTATGAAATTTCCAAGATAATCCGCAATAAGGTTAAAAATACCGGCACTTTGAAACGCCTGACTGTCGGCGTCGTTGTGGACGGTGTTTATGAACGCAATGCCGATGGCGAAATGGAGTATCGTCCGCGCACGGCTGACGAGATGGAAAAAATCACCGCGCTGGTTAAGTCGGCGGTGGGTTATGATGCCAACCGCGGCGATATGGTTGAGGTTGAAAATCTGCGCTTTGCCTCGTTTATGCCGCAGGCCGAAGAAGCCAAAGAGCCGCTGTATATGGGCTTTACCAAGGCTGAACTGCTGCGCATTGCCGAAGGTTTGGGCGTTGCAATTGTGGCAATACTGGTTATCTTGTTGGTAATCAGGCCGTTAATCAACAATGCCTTTGAGCCCGCTTCTCCGGCCGGCAGCGACAAGCTCTTGGGCGCTGCGGGAGATGATAACTTACTGTTGTCCAACTTCTTGAATGAAGACGATGAAAATTCCGATGACCTGGTTAACCTCAACAAAGTTGACGGTCGGGTTAAGGTTTCGTCGCTCAAAAAACTCAACAATTTGGTTGAGAAAAATCCCGAAGCTGCAGTCAATGTATTGCGCTCTTGGCTGTATAATAACGACAATTAAGGTGAGCACCAATGAAGCAAAATGTTATAGATGATTTTAATGTTTTATCCGGCCAGCAAAAAGCCGCGGTTCTGATGCTCTCTTTGGATGAGGAGCGCTCGGCAGCTTTGTTCTCCATGATGGACGATGAGGAGATTAAGGAGCTGTCGGTAATTATGGCCAGCTTGGGCAAAGTTAATTCCAATGTGGTTGAACAGCTGGTGACTGAGTTTAATGAAAAAATGTCCAGCACCGGCAACCTGATTGGCACTTATGAAAGTACCGAACGGCTGTTGGCAAAAGCTCTGGATAAAGACCGCGTGTCGGTTATTATGGAAGAGATTCGCGGACCTGCCGGACGTACCATGTGGGATAAGCTTGGCAATGTGAACGAGCATGTGCTGGCCAATTACCTGAAAAACGAATATCCGCAGACAATCGCGGTTATTCTTTCCAAGATTAAGGCTGAGCATGCGGCTAAGGTTATCGCCTTGTTCCCGGAAAATTTTGCCATGGAAATCGTGCTGCGCATGCTGCGTATGGATTCGGTGCAAAAAGAAGTGCTGGATGGTTTGGAAAAAACTCTGCGCAAAGAGTTTATGAGCAACTTGTCCAAGTCTACCCGCCGCGATTCTCATGAGCTGATTGCCGACATTTTCAACTCGTTGGACCGCAATACCGAGGCTCGCTTTATGGAGGCATTGGAAGAGCGCAACCGCGAGAGCGCCGAACGCGTCAAGTCTTTGATGTTTACGTTTGAAGACCTTATCCGTATTGATAATCAGGGTATTCAGGTATTGCTGCGCAATATTGATAAAGATAAGTTGGCAATTGCTTTGAAAGGCGCGTCAGAAACAATCAAAGAGCTGTTCTTCAACAATATGTCTTCCCGCGCCGGAAAGATTATCAAAGAAGATATGGATGCCATGGGGCCGGTTCGTTTGCGCGATGTTGAAGAGGCTCAGCAATATGTTGTTACCTCAGCCAAAGATTTGGCCAACGCCGGCGAGATTGTGGTCAGCGAGGGCAAAGACAGCGACGAGCTGGTTTACTAACGGAGAAGGTATCAGGTGGCTCAATATCAAAAATATATGTTTGATAATTTTGTAATCTCTGACGATGCTGAAATGAGCACCGCCGAGCCGCTTGATGCTGAAAACACCGCGCCGGAAGTTGTTGTGCCGGAGACGGAAGCAGTTGAGACTCAAACCGCGGAGACAGCGGCGGTTGAGCCGGAATTATCGCCAGAGCCGGAGAAACAGATTGAAGCCGCTCCCGAGCCGGAACCTGAACCGGAGCCCAAGGCGCCGAGCTATTCGCAAGATGAATTAGATGCGGCGGTTTCTGCAGCGGAAGAGCGCGGCTATGAAAAAGGGTTTGGCGCCGCGGCGGCCGATATGCAAAAACAGCAGCAGGCCGTTCTGGAAGAAATAAACGGCAAATTGCTTGGACTGCTGGCTGAGCAAGCTGACAGCGGCCGCCAAGAAGAGCAAAATGCCCTAAAATTTGCTCTTGGGCTGGTGCGCAAGCTGCTGCCGAATTTGGAAGCAGATGTTGCTCAAGAAGAGGTGTCAGCCTTTTTGAGCGATAATTTTGCCAAGTTTAAGGGTGAGAAGAGCCTTTCATTCAGCTTTAATCCCGAGATGGCGGCAAATATAGCGCCGTTGCTTTCAAAATTGGCCGAAAAAAATGATTTTGAAGGCAAAATAGCGGTTCACAAAGATATCAACCTTGGGCTTAGTGATTGCTCCGTGGAATGGAAAAACGGCGGAGTTACCCGCAGCACCGAACAGATTTTGGATAACGTTGAAAATTTGCTAAATAAATAAAAGAGAGGGAAAATGGACAATAATTTAGAATTAAACGAGATGAGCGAGAGCCAGGCTATGGATGATGAGCCGATTCTGCGCAAAGACAGCGGAATGGAAGATTTTGATATTCCGACTTCCACCAGCGATTTGGAGGCGGTATATAATATTCCGGTAAAAGTATCGGCGATTTTGGGCAAAACCCACATGACCGTAAGCCAGCTGATGAAACTCAACAAGGGCGCGATTATTGAGCTCGATCGCAAAGTCGGCGAGGCAATAGATATTTATGTAAACAATAATCTGGTTGCCCGCGGCGAGGTTGTTGTGGTTGATGACAAATTGGGCATCACCATGACTGAGATTGTAAAGTCCAACAACAAGTAGTGAGAGCGTACAAACCATGGAGATATTAATCGTCGGAACCTTAGAAGGTCAGATTGGCGCCGCCAGCAAAATTGCTATTGCTCAGGGCGGGCAGGTCAGCTTGGCCGATACGGTAGAAAGAGCGTTGGAAATTTTGCGCTCCGGCAAAACCGTCGAGCTGGTGATGATTGATGTCAAATTGGATATCTATAAGTTTATCTCTTCGCTGGAGCAGGAACGCATCAATGTTTTGGTGGTTGCCTGCGGTGTGGCCAATGATACCTCGTTGGCGGTTAAAGCGATTAAGGCCGGTGCCAAGGAATATATCCCTCTGCCTCCGGATCCGGAATTAATCGGCGCGGTTTTGGCTGCGGCAACCCGAGAGAATCATGCCTTGATTTATGGCGATAAAAAAACAGAAAATATTTTGAAAATTGCCAAGCAGATTGCCCCCTCGGAGGCCAGTGTGCTGTTGACCGGCT
>JBNMLW010000019.1:0-9682 GCA_050875025.1 Alphaproteobacteria bacterium | reverse complement strand
ATTTCAAAGTTGGCCTTACAATACACTTTTGAAATTAAATTTCAATAATTTAATGAAATTTTTGTAGTTTAGGCCTTGATGCCATAAGAAAGCAGTTTGTTGCGAACCAGTCCGCGCAAAGATACTTCCGGTCGAGCACCATAATGAGTAATAATCTCCGCGGCGGCAATTGAGCCAATCATAGCGCAAGTGCCAAGGCTGCGTTCCTGTGTCATGCCATAGAGAAAACCTGCGGCATACAAATCTCCGGCGCCGGTGGTATCAACAACGTCTTCTACAACTTCGGCCTCAACAAAAGTTTTGGTGCGCCCGTTGACTACAACCGAGCCTTTTTTGCCTCTGGTAATGGCGGCAATTTCTACATGCGGTTTTATCAGGTCTAAGCTGTTGTAAAAATCACTTTCGGCAAACAGGGCTTTAATTTCTTCTTCATTGGCAAACAAAATGTCTACATATTCTTTAATGAACTCAAATATAGCCTCGCGGTTGCGGCAGATGCAGGTGGTATCGGAAAGTGTAAAGGCAATTTTGCGCCCGTGTTTGTGAGCCAGCTGGCAAGCCTTAATCAAGGCTCCCTGGCAGCATTCGGTGTCCCACAAATAGCCCTCAATATAAGTGATTTTACCGGCTTTAATTACTCCTTCATCAATATCTTCTTCGGTCAAATGGATAGCGGCGCCAAGATAAGTACACATTGAGCGCTCGGCATCCGGAGTAACTAATACTACGCTGCGGCCGGTAACCGGTCCTTCTTCCAGCGGAATCGTGAAAAAGTCTACGCCGGCAGCGCCAATATCACGAGTAAATTCTTGCCCCAGCTCATCGTCATGAATCTTGCCTATAAATGCCGGAGTTCCTCCCAATGACGCAATGCCGGCTACAGTATTAGCCGCAGATCCGCCCGGAACTTCGCGTTCCGGAACAATATCGGCATAAATTTTGCCGGCGGTCTGAGCATCCATCAAAGTCATGCATCCCTTAGGCAAATCCCGTTCTGTTAAAAATCCATCGCCGACTTTGGCTAAAACATCCACAATGGCATTGCCAATGCCAACGATATCATAGTAGGTTTCTGTTTTCATCACTATATTTCTTTCATTAATGGTCGTCATGTCGTAAGTTGTCCTCCTTATGTACCTCTATTTGTACACTGCGTCGGACAACTTACTTCCAGCACAACCATTTATGAAAGAAATGGCATGCCGGAGAATGGTCGTCATGTCGCAAGCCGACCTCCTTATGTACCTCTATTTGTACACTACGTCGGACAACTTACTTATTAATCTATTTCTATCGAATCTAGCTGATAAATAATCTTTATGCAACCGAAAAAAAGCCGCAGACATTGCCGCGGCTTTTGAAATATTCGGATAATGAAAAATTATTCGTTAGCGTTCGGCCAGTTTTTGGCGTTGTCAGCGTTGAATTTAATCCATTTTTCATCAGCTTCGCTGTCCGGGCAGATAGCTTCTTGCGGGCATTCGGAAATGCAAACGCCGCAATCAATGCAGGTATCAGGATCAACTACCAACTGAGTGTCGCCTTCATGAAAAGCGTCAACCGGGCATACATCAGCGCAAGATTTGCACTTTACGCAAGAATCATTAACAACAGAAACCATAAGTTTAACTCCAAGTTAGTTATATTAAAAAGTCACTTCAGACTTTAGCCAAATTTTCAAATAAATCAAGCACAATCTTGCAAAACTTAAAAATAGTCCCTACATAAAATTCAGTTTTGATAAAGGAGATATTTAAGATGTCTGATAAACTTTCGTTCCAAGCCGATGTGAGCAAAATGCTCAATATTGTGGTAAATTCACTGTATTCGGAAAAACAGATTTTTTTGCGCGAGCTGATATCAAATGCTTCTGACGCCTGCGATAAGCTCAAATATTTGGCGCTGACTCCGCCGGTGATTGCTAAAGATTCCGGCCAGTTAAAAATAAAAATTACCCCGGATGCCGCCGCAAATACCTTGATGATATCCGATAACGGAATCGGCATGAATAAAGAAGACTTGATTAACCACTTAGGCACGATTGCCAAATCAGGCACGGCTGAATTTGTTAAAAATGCTTCGGAGAACGGTTCGGCGGTGGAGCTTATCGGGCAGTTCGGCGTTGGTTTTTACGCGGCATTTATGGTTGCGGACAAAGTTGAAATCATTACCCGTAAGGCTGGCGAAACTCAAGCCTGGAAGTGGGAATCCAACGGAATTGACGGCTTTGAAATTACTGAAGCCGAGCGTGATTGCAACGGTACGGATATTAAGCTGTTTCTGAAAAGTGATGCCAAAGATTATGTTGATACAATTTATCTGCGGCAGATAATCCGTACTTATTCCGACCATATCGGATATCCGATTGTTTTGGATTTGGGCAAGGCCGGCGAGGAGACCGTAAACACCGGTTCGGCTCTGTGGGCGCGCCCTAAAGCTGAAATTACGGCCGATCAATATAAAGAATTTTATCATCATATTTCGCATAATTTTGATGACCCGTGGCTCACGCTGCATTTTAAGGCTGAAGGCAATATTGAGTATACAGGTTTGTTGTTTGTGCCCTCTCAAGCGCCGTATGACTTGTTTCAACCGGATCACAAAAATAGTCTGAAACTCTACGTTAACAAAGTGTTTATCTCGGATAAAATTGAAGAGTTGATGCCTAATTATCTGCGCTTCGTCAAAGGGGTAATTGATTCTGCCGATTTGCAGCTGAATATTTCCCGCGAGGTGCTGCAACATTCGCCGCTGATTGAAAAAATCAAACATGGCGTGGTTTCAAGAATCCTTAAGGAGCTTAAAAAACGCGCTAAAGACTATGACGATTATATGACTTTCTGGAAAAACTTCGGCATTGTTTTGAAAGAAGGCATTTATGAATACTTCAGCAACCGTGAAGAAATTGCCGGATTGGCGTATTTTGCCTCGACCAAAGGCGAGGGCAAGTTGACAACTTTGGATGAATATATTTCCCGTGCTGCCGAAGGGCAAAAGGCAATTTACTTTATTACCGGCGATGATGAAAATGTTTTGGCTAATAACCCGCAGCTTGAGGCCTTTAAGGAAAAAGGAATCGAGGCTTTGCTGTTAACTGATCCGATTGATGAATTTTGGCCGCAAGTTTTGCCGAATTACAAGGGATTTGCTATCAAGCACGTTAGTCAGGCTGATGCCGATATGGGCTGGAAACGTGATGAAAACAAAGCTGATGAGGGCAGCTTGAAAAAGCTGACAGATTTGATGGCCGAAATGTTTAAGGGCGAGGTTGCCAAGGTTGTGACGACCGAAAAACTGACTAAATCTCCGGCCAGCCTGACGGTGGAAAACGGACAAATGAGCCTGCATTTGGAGCGTTTGATGCGCAACCACCAGCAGCAAACGGCCTTTGCCAGCGCCCGTATTTTGGAATTAAACCCATATCATCCGTTGATTATAAAATTGGCGGATATGACTGCTGATGACAGCAAGCGTGCTGAAGTTGAAGATGTGTCGCGTTTGGTGCTTGATCAGGCCAAAATTGCCGAGGGAGAGACGGTCAGCGATGCCTCGCGTTTTAACGAGCTGATGAGCAGTTATATTCTGAAGGCAATGTAAAAAATAATTATCGTCCCTAAAAGCCCGCCGTTAACGACGGGCTTTTGCCGGTTAAGTAAATTTTATCTATTTTTTGGTATGGTGGCGGTAGTTTATCAGGAGAAAAAATATGCTGTATTACGTTTTGAGCGGATTTGTTTGGGGAATGCTGATCCCGTATATGTCCAGAAAATTTGCCAAGTTTATGCCGGCAACTCCGGCTTATGCGCTGTGGCAATTGATAAGACCCGCCAAATCTGTTGAAGGTGATCGAAATAAAAAGTTAAGAAAAGCGTATTATTGGCGTTCGCTGATGAGCGGGATGCTGGCAGCGGGATTGACGGCTTTGTCAATTTGGCATTGGGGCGAAGATAATTTCGGTTGGTGCGCATTTTATTTGTGGATGCTTTTGCTGTTGGCAGAAATTGATTGGCGGATGTTTTTGTTGCCGGATATTTTAACAATTCCGCTGTTGATTGGCGGTTTTGCGTTTGCCTCGCTTGGCAATGGCTGGGTTATTGGGGCTGAAAGCGCGCTGGGAGCAATGGTTGGATATGTTTTGCCCGTGATTGCCAGTATTTTGATGTTGCGTAAAAGTAAAGATGCTTTTGGTGGCGGCGATATCAAATTTTTGGCGGCAATCGGTGCGTGGGTCGGGGTTTTGCCACTAATCTATGTGATTGCTATTTCCTCAATTATGATGTTTGTCTATATGCTTATCTGCCGGCAGAAGGCGGCGGCATTTGGACCGGCACTGTCGATAGCGGCAATAATTGTTGCATTACTGTTTTTTTAGGCTAAAATAACCTTGTTTTAAGAGAAGGAACAACGCCATGAATTTTAATATTTTTGCCAGAGAAACCCAAGAGGTAAAAAACAAAATTGTAAAAAAACTTTATTACAAAGATGATCGGCGCCGTTTGGCTAAACTGGTGAGCGGGTTCAGTTTTGATATGTTTATTATGAGCGTCATTTTGCTCGATGCCGTTGTTCTGGGGATGATGACGTCTGAAAAACTGAACTTTTACTTTAATAACGGTCTGTTTCTGCTGGATAGGCTGTTTATGGGCATATTCATTGTAGAGATGTTTCTTAAAATTTATGCATTAAAGAAAAAGTTTTTTGAATCCGGATGGAATATATTTGATTTGGTGATTGTGGCTTGTTCTTCAATTCCCAGTGCCAGCGCATTTATAATCCTGCGGACATTCCGTTTGTTTCGTCTGTTTAAGTATGTGCATCATTTTTCCAAAATGCACAATCTGGTGGAGGTATTTATTGAGCTGTTGCCGACATTTGTTTCGTTTATTGCAGTTTCGGCAATCTTTTCATACGTTTTTGCAATTATAGCCGTAAGCCTGTTTGGTGATGTGTTTGCCGCATTTTCTACCTTGGGTACTTCTATGTTTACTTTGTTGCAGGTGTTTACGCTTGATGGCTGGGCTTCGACAATTGCTCGTCCGGTTATGATGGTGTTTCCGCACGCGTGGTTGTACTTCTTGAGTTTGGTGGTATTGGGCTTTTTGATTGTGGTTAGTTTTGTTGTCAGTGCAATCAGACAAGTGATGGAAATAAAAAAATAGCTCTAAATCAAGGCGTTTGAAAAGTGTCGGAGTTTTTCCGGCACTTTTTTTATAAAAATATGCGGGCGCGCTTGACATCGGCTGAGCCAGTACCTAAGTAAGTGTTTAGAAAAATAGTCTACAATATATTGGAGTATAAAAAATGAAAATCAGACCGTTACAAGACCGCGTTTTGATTAAACGTTTGGAAGAGACAACAAAAACTGCCGGAGGTATCATTATCCCCGATACGGCAAAAGAAAAACCAAGCGAAGGTTTGGTTGAGGCAGTTGGCCCCGGTGCAGTTGGGACAGACGGAAAGGTAATTCCGATGACCGTTAAAGTAGGTGACAAGGTTTTGTTTGGCAAATGGTCGGGTTCTGAAGTTAAAGTCAACGGCGAAGAACGCTTGTTGGTTAAAGAGTCTGAAATTTTGGGTGTTATCGAAGAATAAGAGAGGAAAAAATTATGGCTGCAAAGGATATTGAATTTGGTTCTGATGCCCGCGCAAAAATGCTCAAGGGTGTTGAAACTTTGGCTAAAACGGTTAAGGTTACGTTGGGGCCGAAAGGACGCAATGTGATTTTGGATAAGTCTTATGGCGCTCCAAAAATTACCAAGGATGGTGTTTCGGTTGCCAAAGAAGTAGAGCTGGAAGACAAATTTGAAAATATGGGCGCTCAGCTGGTTAAGGAAGTTGCTCAGAAAACTGCTGATAAGGCCGGCGACGGCACCACTACCGCAACTGTTTTGGCCGAAGCTATCATCCGCGAGGGCTGCAAGGCTGTGGCTGCCGGTATGAATCCGATGGACTTGAAACGCGGTATTGATATGGCGGTTGATGCGGTTATTGAGGATATCAAATCTCGTTCAGTAGCAATCAAGACCTCTGAGGAAATTGCCCAGGTCGGCACAATTTCTGCCAACGGCGACCGCTCTATCGGCGAGTATTTGGCTCGGGCAATGGAAAAAGTCGGCAATGAAGGCGTTATCACGGTTGAAGATGCCAAAGGTTTGGAAACAGAACTTGATGTTGTTGAAGGTATGCAGTTCGACCGCGGTTATTTGTCTCCGTATTTTATCACCAATGCCGAGAAAATGACCTGCGAATATGAGTCTCCGTATATCTTGCTGTATGATCAGAAAGTTTCTACTCTGCAACCGCTGATTCCGGTTTTGGAAAATATTGTTCAATCCGGCCGCGCTTTGCTGATTGTGGCTGAAGATATTGAAGGCGAGGCTTTGGCTACATTGGTTGTTAACCGTCTGCGCGGCGGCCTTAAGGTTTGCGCCGTTAAGGCTCCGGGGTTCGGCGACCGCCGCAAAGCTATGTTGGAAGATATTGCTATTTTGACCGGTGGCCAGGTTGTGTCTGAAGAATTGGGCATGAAACTTGAAAACGTTACTCTGGATATGCTGGGCAGCGCTAAGAGAGTTACCATTACCAAAGATGAAACCACCATCATTGACGGCGACGGCGAGAAAGATTTGATTGAAGCCCGCGCAGCTCAGATTCGCAAACAGATTGAAGAAACCACTTCTGACTATGATCGCGAAAAACTGCAGGAGCGTTTGGCCAAGTTGTCCGGCGGTGTTGCGGTATTGCGTGTCGGCGGAGCCTCTGAGGTTGAGGTTAAAGAGAAGAAAGACCGTATTGACGATGCTTTGAATGCAACGCGCGCTGCGGTTAAAGAAGGTGTGGTTGCCGGCGGCGGCTGTGCTTTGCTCTATGCTTCACGCGTTTTGGATGCTTTGACTCCGGCCAATCAGGATCAAAAAGTCGGTATTGAAATTATCCGCAAAGCTTGCCAGGCTCCGATTCGCCAGATTGCTGAAAATGCCGGCGTAGATGGCGCCGTTGTAGCAGGAAAAGTATTGGAAAGCAAAGATGCAAACTTTGGTTACAATGCTCAGAGCGGCGAATATTCTGATATGGTTAAGGCTGGTATTATTGATCCGACCAAGGTTGTTCGTACTGCATTGCAGGATGCCGCTTCTGTCGGAGCTCTCTTGATTACTACCGAGGCCATGGTTACCGAACTCCCTCAGAAACAGTGCCACTGCGGTGAAGGCGGTGCTGGAGCTGGCGGACCGGCAGGAATGGGGTTCTAGGCGAAGTTGTCTAGCTGATTAGGCAAGCTCGCAAGAGCGCTGCCTAATCGTAAAAATAAGAAAAAGCTGAAAATTCATGTACTATTGTGTACACTAGGATTTTCAGCTTTTTCGTTTTTACTTCTATTCAGCGGCTCTATCGAGCTTGCTGGAGATTGTCCTGGCTGGCGAAATGCTCACGTACTAGTCGTGTACGCTCCGCTTTTCTGCACCTAGAAATCACTCTATAAATTCCACTATCCAACCTCACTAAAGATAGTGCAATAAATAAAAAGAGATTCGTTTTGAAGCTCTTTTTTTTGTTGGAAAATTGGCAAAGAGGTTTATATTTAACTTATCATTACTGGAGAAAAAGATGTTAGATGCCGAAAAACTGCAAAAGCTGCAAGACAGCGGAGAGCTGACCGAAGCCGAGATGGTGGCGCAAAAGAAAAGGCTGGCGGCTAAGATTTTGCGCAAAGACGAACGCATTAGCGCCAAAAGCGGTATTACCTATATCATATTGGCCTTTTTCTTGGGTACGCTCGGTTTGCATAATTTCTATGCCGGATATTGGGGACGCGGTTTGGCTCAGCTTTGCCTGAGTCTGATAGCTCCATGGTTTTTGTATATTCCATTGTTGTTTGTGGCCGTTTGGGTGCTGTTGGAGCTGTTGTTTGTGAGCAAAAGCGCAAAAGGTGCGCCGTTCTCTGGTAACCGCGTTATTATTGCCGCATTGCGTATTGCCGCAGTAGTGGCTTTGGCAATGGCTTTTTCATGGTCGTCATTGGTTATAGATGAGCCTGATTTTGAAGAAGTTGTGATTAATGTGTAAAAAAAATGAAAAAAATTAAAATTAGTTCTTGCAATTTTTTTAAGATATGCTATTAAGTATCTCGTTCTACCGATGCGGGCGTAGCTCAGGGGTAGAGCGCAACCTTGCCAAGGTTGATGTCGAGGGTCCGAATCCCTTCGCCCGCTCCATTTTTAAGCCTTGTTTTTACAAGGCTTTTTTTGTTGTCCAAAATATCTTGTTTTTCACAAGATTTAAAAAATATCATTACAAAACAATGCATTACCCTTAGCCTCTGTCTGGTACAACAGAAAGGTATAAAAATGTCTGAAAAGTGTGATGCAAGTTGTGATGCGCGGCTTCCTTCTTTGTGGTTGCGCAATAATATATTTTATTATAGAATCGAATTGAAACGGGTTAACGGCAAGCGCCGATATAAACGTATTTCTTTGCATACAAGTAATTTTTATGAAGCGAGAGAGAAATTAAAGAGAATGAACTCGAAAGATAATCAATTTTTTGATGATTTACGCAAATTAATTAACGAACTTATTTTTGACGAAAACAATCAAGAAGGCAATACCTTTGCTCTCACGTCTAAGTTTGGACGCTCAAGGCATTTGTCGCGCTTCAATAAAAAAGAAAAAATTGAAGAAATATTACTGAAAAGTACCGTTGCTCAACAAATTCCAACAGTAATGCTTAGTGCAGAAGATCGCGAATTGCTCAAGAAATTAGATGAGGTACTTCCTCTTTGTCTTGAATTTCTTAAAAATATGTCTTCGCCGCAGATTAAAGCATCTGCACCATCTCGTACAATTTTAGAAGTCTTAGATAATATGTTGCTTAAAGGCAATAATTGCAAAACCGAACAAACACGGAAAAAGAATACAATTATACGGTTGTTGCAAGAAGTCGGATTAACTGTTCAAGACGAATATGCAAAATTTCACAATCCTAAAACTATTGAAGCAATTGCTCGAAATATTGTTGAAAATCCTGAAACTAAAGGTGATATGAAGCGCAAGTTAATCAGATATATTAAAGAACTGGCAATCTGCGGTTACAATATTGATCCTGATAATTATAAGGATTCTGTAGTTTTGAATTTACCTAAAGTTGAAAGAACTAAGAAATTTGAGCGTAAACCGCATCTTCCGTATAGTAAAGAACAGCTTTTGCAGATATTCAATCCTTATTATTCTTATTTTGAGGCAAATCCTGATGCATTTTATGTTTGTCTAATTGCTTTGTATACCGGGGCAAGAGCCAATAGTGCCATCACTCTTCAATATGATGATATTATCGAAAAAGATGGCATACCTTGTATTCAGTTTATTGAAAACCATCCGCTGAAACAGCTTAAAAATGAAGCTTCTGAACGTATTGTGCCTATTCATTCACAATTAATTAAAGCCGGATTTTTAGATTATGTGAAACAGAATAAAGCAAAATTGAAGGCCAAAGGAACTGATTTTATTTTTCCGAAATGCCAAACCAAGCAGGGCAAATACAATAACAAGTATACAGTTAGAGTTTTGTTGAGTTTCTTTACACAAATTGGAGTCAAAGCTCAGAGTAAAGATGGTTTGGATTTTCATTCTTTCCGTAAAAATGCCAGTATTGCTATGCAAGATGCCGGTATTGGGCAGACGTATAT
>JBNMLW010000018.1:0-10104 GCA_050875025.1 Alphaproteobacteria bacterium | reverse complement strand
GCGTATATCAGATAAACATGGTGGTAGACACCATTTTAGTATCTCTGGTCGGCACCGGAGCAATCTCCTGGCTCTATTATGCCAACCGGCTGCAGCAGCTGCCGCTCGGCGTGGTTGGCGCTGCCATTGGCGTTGCCGTCCTGCCTATTCTTTCTCACCACCTTAAATGCGGCGATACCGAAGAAGCCAACCATGTGCAAACCAAGGCAATGGAGTATGGAGCTTTGCTGGCTATTCCGGCTGCCGCAGCCCTGATTGTGCTGGCTGAACCGATAATCAATATCTTATTCCAGCATGGCAAATTCGGAACCCTGCAAACAACCATGACCGCCCGCGCCGTAATTGCCTATGCCATCGGGCTGCCGGCTTATGTTTTGGTAAAGGCGCTTGCTCCCAACTTTTTTGCCCGCGGCGACACCAAAACTCCGGTTAAATATAGTATAGTGGTATTGCTTACAAACCTGAGTTTCGCCATTATATTAATGAAACCGTTTGGCCATGTCGGCATTGCTTCCGCCACAACTATCGCCGCTTTTGTTTCTTTAGGGCAATATCTGCGCGGCCTCAAAAAACGCGGTTTTTGGCAGTTTCCACGTAGTTTGGCGATTCAGACCGCCAAGATATGCGCCTGCTCAATAATTATGGGCATTGCCATTTGGAGCGGTGAACTGTTGCTGAACCTGCACTATGAAAACTGGCTTTATCTCTCGGTACTGCCCAAGCTTGGTTGGTTTGGACTATTGTGCATTTTGGGTGTTGCAACTTTTATAATAGCCGCTAAACTGGCAGGTGTGCTGGATATTGGAGAAATGATAAATATGATTCGCAAACGGAGAGCCGCCAAATGCTGAAAGACAAGTTTAGAGAACTTTTGATTTTTGCGCTCAGAAGGCTTAAGTTGCTGTTGCGTCCCTGGCCGCGCTTCCGCCGTCTTATAAATACCTGGCCCAAGCTGATAGGCTCGTTGGCGCTGGCTTTTGTCCTGCTGTATTATCCGTTGGGCGCGCTGATTAGTGAAAATATTGATACCGACACGGATTATGAGCTCATCAAACGCGGCAATGCTTCTGCCACCGTTGACACCATGTCGTTTTTAATCAGGCGCGAGCTCTATGCCAAAAGCTGGACTCCGGCTTTGCCGTTCTTTTTCCCAGCCGCCATTTTGGATAATATGCCGGCATTTCAGCTTGGTCTGATGGAGCCGATAAGCCGCACCGCCGGCCTGTTGTCGGCCAAAATGGACAAGAGCACGGCTGAACCGAATAAATCTCCGCTGCATCAGGCTGCCGAGCTGCTCCAATACCCCGGAACAATTTGGATGTTCTCCGCCGACAACAAACTGGTGCCGGCTCCCTCATCCAACAGCCAATACCGCCGCGCCCGCAAACAGCTGGACAAATACAATACCATGCTGGCAAACGGTCAAGCTTTGTTCGATGCCTCTCCGCAAAATTTGGCATACATCTTATCCGGCATCAAAAAAGATATGGCCAAATCAGACCGCCGGCTTGCAGCGCAAATCCGCGAAAACAGCACCTCTTTTTATGACGGCAAAGCCGATGATGTGTTTTATTACCAGCAAGGGCAGATGTATTCATATTTTCTGCTGCTCAAAGCCCTCAGCCGCGACTTCAAAGCCGCAATTATTGAAAACGGGATTTACCAGACTTGGACATCTTTACTCAAGTCGCTGGAAGATGCCTCTCACCTTTCGCCGCTGATTGTCCGCAATGCCGAGCTTGACGCCTCATTCAGCCCCAATCACTTGGCCGTTCTCGGTTACCATAACCGCAAAGCCATGCTGGCCATTCAGAATATGCTCAACACCCTAAAGGATAACAAAAAATGATTATCGAAACCCAACCTACGCCTGATGCCAATGTCCTGAACTTTTTTCCGCCGCAGCCGCTGCTCAAATCCGGGCAAGCTGAATTTGTCGACCTCAAATCTTTGCGTAAATCTCCTTTAGCCGAGCATATTTTTGATATCGGCGGAATTGTATCTTTGTTTATCACCACCGATATGATTTCCGTCACTAAAGAACCGACCGCCTCGTGGGAAGAACTCAAGCCGCAAATTCTGGCCGAGATTATGGATCACTTTGCCACCGGAGAAGAGGCTATAACCGCGCCTGCCGCAGAAGGAGCAGATGTCGTCGGGCAAATCAAAGGGTTGCTTAACGCCCGTATTCGTCCGGCGGTCAAACAAGACGGCGGCGACATTGTGTTCAAAGATTTCAAAGACGGAATAGTCTTTGTCGAGATGCAAGGTTCTTGCAAAGGCTGCCCTTATGCTATGCGCACCCTCAAAGACGGCGTTGAAAAAATTCTCAAAACCTATATCCCGGAAGTGCGGGAAGTCCGCAACCTCGGCCAAGACGGAGAATAGCCATGCGGCTGTTCGGCATTATCTGCTTTTTGATGCTGATTGCCGGCACCCTCAAAGCTGCCGAAACGATAGAACTGGACAAGGTGTCCGTAAAAGAGCTGCAAAGCATTTATGATTTTTACGGCTACAATGGCGAAAAAGGCTATTTGATGATACCGTCCTATCATTATCCGCCGATTTTTTTACGCAAGTTTCCGACAGACTTCAATTCCATCAGCGATGAGGCTGAACGCAATGCCTTGTTTATTAAGATTCTGGCACCGCTGGCTATTCGGATTAATGATGAAATTTTAGACGAGAGAATGGATATTCTGGCTTTGGCCGAAAGCTCCGAAAATGGAAAAATGCTCACGCCAAAACAAAAAACTCTTCTCGAAGAAAAAGCCGCCAAATATGATGTTTTTACTCATCAAAAAGATTATTTACGTTATTCTTATATGCTCGACGAGCTGCAGCGCAAGATTCATGTAATTCCGCCCTCGATTTTAATTACCGCCGCCGCCCTGGAAACCAACTGGGGAACATCGCGCATTGTCAAAGAGGGAAATTCGCTTTACAAAACCCTCAACTGGTATTCAGATCAAGGGCTGAAACCACTGGGCGAAAAAGAAGACGACAGCTACCGCATAAGGACTTATCCCGATATTTCTTCCTCAATGCGGGAATTTTCCCTCAAACTCAATTCCGAACTTAAATACGCCGATTTCCGCGAGTTCCGTTATCAAATTTTGGGCCGCCGCACCCCGCTTTTGGGCTCAATTTTGGCGCCGTATCTGGTCTGGAACTCTCCCCTCAAAAACTATGCCGGACTTTTTGACTATACACTTGCGTATTATGAACTCAATATAATTGACAAATCCGTACTGGATAGTAAGATAATAGGCAAAGATTTGCCGAAAAATCTGAAGGATAAAACAATGTAACAAAAGTGTCACTGGCTCAGCGGCGCCGATTGGGTTATCATAAAGAATAGGCAATAACTGTTTTACTGAAGTCACGACCATGAACAAAACGCAGCTAAACCGCCAAGATGTTGAAAATCTTTCCGCCCATCCCAAAGCGGAAACCAAGGCTGTTATTGCCCAAAAAGTGAGCGCTTACTACAATGGCAGCATTGTAACCCCCAAGGGCATGAAACTGGCTGAAGATATTTTCCGCATTATGGTTAAGGACGTTGAAATCAAAGTCCGCCAGGTTCTGGCCGAAAGTTTGAAAAACTGCCACAACCTGCCCAATGACATTGTGGCTTCCGTAATCCGCGATTCCGACAGCGTTGCCATTCCGTTCATCAAATATTATTCCAGCCTCAGCAATGATGATTTAATCAAAATTTTGAGCATTACCGGAATCAACAAACAAAAGGCCGTGGCTGAACGTCTTAATCTGCCGCATGAAATTTCTCAATACATTGTCGAAAGGTGCCCGGAAGAAGTCGTTGGCGTCCTGATTTCTAACGAGACCGCCGAAATCCGCGAAAAAACCTTTGATACCATTATTGAAAAATACCAACAAAGCGATGATATAAAAAAACGCTTGGTTTATCGCTCAGAACTCCCGACTTCTGTAATTGAAAAAATTGCCAACTCTCTCTCCGAAGAGCTCAAAAAACACCTGATTCTGACTCATAATCTGCCGGTAGATTTGGCCACCGATATTATTGAGGAAGTTAAAGAAAAAACTACTTTGCGCATTTCTGAAGAATACAGTTCCGACAAACAGATTGAAGAGCTGGTTCACCAGCTTTATACCTCCAACCGCCTCACTCCCGGACTGGTTGTGCGCGCTATTTGCATGGGCGACCTCAAGTTTTTTGAATATGCGGTTGTATACCTCTCCGGCACCCCGATTCTGGAAGTCAGAAAGACGCTGTTTAATCCTTCCGCCGATTTTATGGTACGCAATCTTTTGCGCAAAGCTTTTATTCCCAAGTCAATGTTTCCGGCTGTATTTTCAGCTCTGAAAGTTATCAAAGAAATTCGCTTTGATTGCCGCAACAGCAACCGCAAAAACTTTGCTCACAAGGTAATTGAGCGTATTCTTTCCCTCACGCCCAATAATGAAGAGCTGAGCGAGGAAGACATTAATTATCTGGTATCAAAAATCAGCTAGCCGAAAAGGATTTTATTTTGCCATCGGAAAATGACATCATCTTGGCCGACCTGCTGGAGCTCAGTACCACTATTGCCTCGCATACAGACCGTCAGTCTTTGGTAGAAAAAGTTATGGCTTCAGCGGTGCGCTCTGCCTCTGCTGACGGATGTTTTTTCTTTGAGGTTTCTTCAGAAAAATATATATCGCTCACTTACAGCAGCATCAAAACCCTGCGGGAAAAATCCGTTGGATTTGATAACTTTGTGTTGTTTGAGCCGGAATCTTTCAGCGATATCCGCGCCAAAGAAAAACGCCAGCCGGCCGAAATCTGCGCTCTCAACAATGAGGTTGTAATTGCAGAAAACATCTATGCTGACCCGACAATCGACAACTCCAGATTCGCAGCCTTTGATGAGCAATACAATTACGCGACTGTTTCTGTGCTGGCACTGCCGCTAACCGACAGCAAAGGCAACCTGATAGGGGTTGCCCAATTTACCAACGCGGCAGACAGCAATGGCAAAGTTATTAATTTCACCAAAGATACCGTCAATATTCTCACTTCATTCTGCAGCCTGTTGTCTTTGGCGCTGGAAAACAAATCGCTGAAAGAGGCCTATTCTCAGCTTTTGGAATCGTTTATTGAAGTTTTGGCTCGTGCTATCGATGCCAAATCGCCATACACCGGCAGCCATTGCCAAAAGGTTCCGATTATCACCCGCTTGCTGGCCACCGCCGCTGTAGAAGAAAATCAAGGCCCGCTCAAAAATTTTGAAATGAGCGCTGATGATTGGTATGCCCTGCACATCGCCTCCTGGCTGCATGACTGCGGAAAAGTCACCACGCCGGAATATATTGTTGACAAAGCTACTAAGCTGGAAACCGTCAACAACCGCATTCACGAAATCCGCACTCGGTTTGAAATTATGCGCCGCGATGCCCATATTGCCTATCTGCAAAAGCGGCTGGCCAACCTAGACAGCAAAGAGAACCTGCAGGCAGAGTTTGTTGCCAAAGTCAAACAATTGGAAGACGACTTCAGCTTCATTGCCTGGTGCAATACCGGCGATAATGAAATCAGCGAGTCAGACATTGCCCGTCTGGAAAAAATCGGCAAACAAACTTACACCCGCTATTTTAACCGTATGACCGGTTTGTCATGGGCAGAGCGCAATGCCGTCACCACGCCTGAATTATACAGCCATCCGGCGCAAGAACCGCTGCTGCAGGACTTGCCCGATCATCTGGTTGAAAGTTATAACCGCGGCGAGCTCTACAATCTCAAAACCCGCCAAGGAACCATTACCAAAGAAGAACGCGCCAAAATTAATGATCATATCAATGTTACTATTGATATGCTCAAAGCCCTGCCGTTCCCCAAAGAGCTATCCAATGTGGTAGAATATGCCGGCTGCCATCATGAATGGGTAAACGGCAAAGGCTATCCCAATCACCTGACCGGAGACCGGATGTCGGTTCCGGCCAAAATTATGGCCATTGCCGATGTTTTTGAAGCGCTCACCGCCCGCGACCGCCCCTATAAAGAGCCCAAAAAGCTTTCTGAGGTTTTGCGCATTATGCAGGAAATGAAAAATATCGGCCACTTGGATCCTGATTTATACCGCGTATTCATCACCCACAAAGTCTATCTTGATTACGCCGAACAGTATATTGAAAAAGAACAAATTGATGAAATCAATCCTGAGGAGTATCTCTGATGCTGCGAATCTATACCGTGCTTTGCCGCGCCGGAAAAATGGATAATTATTCCTATATTTTGCACGATGATAAAAGCGAAATTACCGCGGTAATAGACCCTTCAGAACCGGCGCCGATTATTGCTAAACTATCAGCGCTCAAGCTCAAACCGCAATATATTTTGAACACTCACCATCATTTTGATCATACCGACGGCAATTTGGAGCTCAAAAATTTATACCAAGCCCAAGTTATTGCTAATCTCAACGACAAGAACCGCATCCCCGGCTTTGACATCGGAGTTGAACCGGAAAACACCTACACTTTATCCCCTTCTGCAGAACTGGTTTTGGGAACCATTCCTAATTCTGATTTTACATTTAGGGTCATTGACGCTTCCGCCCACACTCAGGGGCACGTTTTATATTATTTTCCGCTTGCCAAAGCTCTGTTTACCGGCGACACCTTATTTAACCTTTGCATTGGCGGATTGTTTGAGGGAACGCCGGAACAAATGTTTGCCGCCTTGCAAAAAATCCGCGCTTTGCCGGATGATACTTTATTCTACCCCGGACATGAATACACCTTTGGCGGCGCGGATAATGCCTGGCATTATTTTCACGGCAATTCAGATATTCAAAACTATTTGACCCAAGCCCAAACTCGTTTGCAGCAAAAACTGCCGGCAGGCCCTTATACACTGGCTGAAGAAAAAAGGTGTAATCCCTATCTGGCCGCACAAACCCCGGCAGAATTTATCGCCCTCTTCAGATGACAAAATATTAGACAAAACCATTAAAGTATGCTAACATAATGGCAATAGATAAGCTTAGGAGAACCACAATGGCTGTTGATGATGAGATGCAAAAACTTTTCGACAATGAAGATGTCCCTGAAGATATCAGAGCAGAAATCAACAAAACTTTAACTGATGACGCCGCCAAAAACCAGCTCATTGATGACATGAACAACTACATACCGGAGGTTTTTCTGCACTATGCCGACTTGCACAACGGCATAGCTTCTTATCACTCTGCTCCGGCCGATAACTATGGCTCCGGAACCCTGCAAGTTGTCTCTAACCTCATCGCCTACAGCACTGCCCGCAAAAATGATGCCGACTTTTCGAGTATTTCTTATGTCGAACATGCCGGAGCATCGCTTGATGACCGTCTGGCTCAAATTACCGATAAGAAAAAGTCCTTATTTCTGGGAGAAATAGATACCGAAAACAAAGACCACAGCTTTAATCCGGATATACTCAAAACCGTTTTGCAATCACCGGAAATTGCCAAATACGAAACTGTAGCTATGGGGCTCTCGCTTTACAATCCTGATTCCAAGAGCCGTCATGAAGTCAGCCTGATTCTCTCGCCCGGCAAACACGAGGCTATGCTGATAGATCAGGTTGGCCGGGTTGCCTGCCCCGAAAGCAAAGAACAAATCAGAAATCTGCTTGGCGACAATGCGTATGCAATATCCTATGAACCCGATAAAGAAATTATGGAAAATCGCAGTGATTGCGCCATCTTTTCTGCCATGATTAATGAAAAAGCCGTCGAACTCGGCACTGATAACCTCAAAACCTATATTGAAGAATTTGCCGGCAAAACTCAGGAAGAAAAAGCCGCCGCCGTAGACACTCGCAATCAAGAATACAAAAATTGGGTCTTTGAAGCTTATTGGGATTTATATAAAGAAAATCCATTGTTCAAAAAATATCTGGAAGCCAAAGGAATAGATATTAACACAGCAACCCCTGAAGAAAAAATGAAATTGCTGCAAACCTTCAATTCCGGCGCAGAAATGACCGTCGAAGGAAAGCTGCCCGAAGAAGAAAAAGTCAACGACCCGACCTGGAAAGATGATGTTAGAGAAGCCGTCGCCAAGGCCAATGAGCAGCTTTCGCAAGAGTTTGAAGAATGCGCCGACGAAGAACATCCCGATCATATTTTCTTCCGAGATAAAAACAACGCTAAAAACGTTATCGCTTTTGCCAGCAAAGACAAAGCTTATGTTGCCGGCGAGCAAAATTCCTTTGATGAACTGGTTGTTACGGCGCAAAAAATGGGTAAAAGCACTATTACTTTCGGCGAATTTGCCGAGCACCCGGAATATCGCGCCAAATTATACCTTGCTTGCCTCAAATACGGCATGGAGATGAAAAACGCTCCCGAGCTGGAAAGCCTTAAAGAATATCCGGAATACGCCGAGATTGAAAGTCTGGCTGCCGGTAAGGCCGAAAGCAAACAAACAGAAGAAAAGTCCGAACCGGAAAAGGCAAAAGCCTCGCCGGAACAAATCAAAGAAATGCGGGAAAAATTCCATACTATAAATGCAGATATCCACGCCGCATCCGATGAACTGTTTTCGGACAAAGAATGTCTTAAATTGGTTAAGGATTTAAGAACTGCGCAAAAAGACAAAAAATACAAAGAAGCCGATAAAATCAGAGAGCAAATCAAAGAGACGCCTCAAGGCAAAAAACTCCATGAACTGATTGAGCAAAAATCTCAGCTCATAAAAGATGCCATTGAAAGCGGAATAATGTCTAAAGAAACCGTAGAACAAAACGCTGTCCGCAAAGGCGTTAAATACGAACAGAACAAACAAGAAACCGAAGAAATCTTCAAGACAAGAAAGAATGACGCAATCCGCGGCCACAAGTTGAACCAAGAGGCTCTAAAACTGGCGGTCTGCCAAGGAAAAGAGCGGTAGTTTCAACTACTTCAGGCTCCAGCGGGTTTGGCGCAGAGCCTCGCCGATAACCATCGCCGCAGATACCGCCACATTAATGGAGCGGGCGCGCTCATTCATGGGAATCAGCAATCTGGCATCTGCCAATTGGTGCACCTCTTCCGGCACGCCGGCAGATTCGCGCCCCATCAAAATTATATCATTGGGCAGAAATTCAAAATCTGTATATGGTTCGCTGGCATGCGTAGAGAGCAAGACAATACGCCCGTATTCCTGCGGATGCTCAGAACGATACTGCAAAAAGTCACTCCACGAATCATGGCGCCGATAATCTACAAAATCCAGATAATCCATACCGGCGCGGCGCATTGCCTTATCATTAAAAATAAAACCGCATGGTTCAATAATATCTATCGGCAAATCCAAACATGCGCACAACCGCATCATTGTGCCGGTGTTCTGCGGAATATCCGGCTGAAACAAAACCAAACGCATTTACAATTTCCTTTTAGATACTCTCAAACTCTGTATTAACCGCCAATCGGACGAGTCATGTTATACGTTGAACAAGAAATTCAACAAATCTCCATCCTGCACTACATAATCTTTGCCTTCAGAACGCATTTTGCCGGCTTCTTTGCAGCCTTGTTCACCGCCAAATTTAATGTAGTCATCATAGGAGATTGTCTCAGCGCGGATAAATCCGCGTTCAAAATCTGAGTGGATTATACCGGCGCACTGCGGAGCCTTTGAACCTTTGATAAATGTCCAAGCCCGAACCTCTTTCGGACCCGCGGTAAAATAAGTCTGAAGTCCCAAAAGATCATATCCGGCACGGATAATTTTGGTCAACCCGGTTTCTTGCAATCCCAAAGTTTCCAAAAATTCCTTCTTTTCCTCTTCAGTTTCCAATTGAGCCACTTCCGATTCGATTTCAGCCGAAATAATTACAGCTTGGGCATTCTCGGCTTTGGCTTTTTCAAACACGCGCTCTGAAAATTTATTGCCGGCAGCGGCAGATTCTTCATCAACATTGCAAACATACAATACCGGCTTTGAGGTCAACAATTGCAAACATTTATAAGCCTTAACCGCATCTTTATCAGAGGCATCGGGAGCCGCGGTGCGAGCCGGCTTGCCTGACTTTAGCGCCTCAATAATCGGCCCCATTACTTTAACATTGACAATTGCTTCCTTATCGCCGCCTTTAGCTTTTTTGTTAGCCTGATC
>JBNMLW010000017.1:0-10197 GCA_050875025.1 Alphaproteobacteria bacterium | reverse complement strand
GATATTAAAACGCGCCATAAACAGAAAACCGACAAATATATTTATAATAACCGCGAAAGTCAGGCTCCAAAAAGCAGAAACTCCGGCGACAGACAGCAGGTAATTGAATAAAAATATCGGAGCGGTTCCCACCAGGCCGATACCGATTTGAGCCAGCAGATACAACACAAAAGCACGCAGGCTGCTCAGCGGATTAATAATGCTGTAGCCGAACAAACGGCGATAGATACTGATATCGGTTGCCGCGCTGACAAAAGGCAGCACCAATGCCGCAGCATAAGAAAAATAAATAAAGCCGTTGTTAAAAGCAAAAAGGTTGCTGCAATATACATTGAGCACTGTCAGCAGCAACAGTGGAACAGCGTACAGCAGCATAAAAGGAAAACTGCGGAAATACAGCTTATATGAGTCGCGGATAAGTTTTAACATTGCAACCTCTCTATCATAAAATAAGGTATTTAGCACAAGAATATATATAATCTAATGCTAACTTGCTAATTTGTCAAAAAATTATTTTGTTTTTGGACGCAGTTGCTGTTCAATGTCCTTAAAGTAGCGCACCGTGTCGGCCTTAAGTTCGTTGGTGGCAGCCTCGTCGCAAACAATAACGGTGTGTTCGTGCATCTGCAAAACGCTTATCGGCCACATGTGGTTAATGCTGCCTTCAACCGCATGATGAATAGCGCGGGCCTTTTTATCGCCGCTGGCAATAATCATAACTTCTTCCGCATCCATGATAGTTCCGATGCCGACAGTAAGAACATTGGTTGGAACTTTGGATTTGTCACCGCCGAAAAAGCGGGAATTTGCGTCAATGGTCTCGGAAGTGAGAGTCTTAACGCGGGTGCGGGAACTCAATGATGAACCCGGCTCGTTGAAGGCAATGTGCCCGTCAGAACCGACGCCGCCGATAAAGAGGTTTACTTTGCCATAAGATTTAATCATATTTTCATATTGACTGCATTCTTTGGTATAGTCTTTGGTAAGGCCGTTGAGCAGGTGGATGTTGGCTTGCGGGATGTTTACATGCTTAAAGAAATTTTCCTGCATAAAGTAGTGATAGCTTTGCGGATCTTTGGCACCCAGCCCGATGTATTCATCCATGTTGAAAGTTACTACATTTTCAAAGGAGATTTTTCCGGCTTTGTACATCTTAATCAATTCGGCATACATGCCAAGCGGAGTTGAACCGGTGCACAATCCCAGCACGAAAGGTTTTTTGGCTGTCGGGCGAAAAGATTTGATGCGATACGCAACATAATTGGCGGCCCATACAGAACAGTCATCGTAGTTATCTTTAATAATCAGGCGCATTTTTATTTCTCCTCTATAAATTTGCCGTCAATAATGGTGTGAAGCAGGTTTAAGTTTTGATCCAAAACAATGATATCGGCTTTTTTGTTGGGCAAAAGCATGCCGATTTCGGTTTGTTTCATAATCTGAGCCGGATTGGTGCAGGCCATGCGGGCAACTTTTTCAATCGGCACGCCGTAAGAGACCACATTCTTGAAACCATCCAGCATTGAGATGGCCGAACCGTTAATAACATGATCTTTTTTGCGGTAAAACACTTTGTCAAGATAGAGCTCTGAATCTTGCGGCAAAACAGTTTTGGCCGGCGGCAGGGCGTCGGTTATCATCACAATCTGGCTTAAGGGTTTGCTTTTGAGCAGCAATTGAATCAAATTGGGATTAACATGCACGCCGTCGGCAATAATCTCGCAAGAAAGTTCCGGGTGGATGAGCGCGGCGCCGACAACTCCGGGCTCGCGATGGTGCAGGGGGCGCATGGCATCAAACAGGTGGGTAATGTGCATTATGCCGGCCTGCATACCCTCAATCATTTGGTCGTAGGTGGCGTTGGTGTGCCCAGCCTGAAGAATAATGCCTTTTTCAATAGCATGCAGAGCCAGTTCGCGCATATTTTTCAGCTCCGGCGCAACCGTCATATTAATGATTTTGCCTTTGGATGCTTTCCATAAAGAATCCAGCAGTTTGATATCTACCGGGCTGATGCCGTTTGGCGCTTGGGCACCGATCCGCTCAGGCGAAAGGAACGGACCTTCCAGGTGGATGCCTAAAATGCGGGCGCCTTTTTCTTTGCCCATGGCTTTGACAATGGCCTTGATTTTTTTGATAAGCTCGTCTTTGGGGGCGGTGCAGCAGGTAGGAATAAATGAGGTTACGCCATAACGGGCCAAAACCTCCGACATCTTTAAGATTGATTTATAATCAGCGTCATCAGCGCCAACTCCGCCAATGCCATGAATGTGGGTATCTACAAAACCGGGGAGAACATAAGCTCCGTTAACATCGATAATTTTTACTTTGGGGCCGAATTTTTTTTGTTTGAAGCGCTCTTCATTATAAACGTCGGCAATTCGATCGTTTTTGATATATACAGCGCACTTTTTCATGATGGTCAGACCGGTCAGAATTGTGGCGTTGTGCAGGCAAATAGCTGAGTTCATGGCTGAACCTCCAATACAGATATCAGTTATTATTAATATCAAAAGTAAAATTATAGTAAATTATAATTTGGGAGTTGGTACCAAAAAAAAGCCTCCATAACGGAGGCTTGATGGTTTTTAGGCTTTGGATTGCGGCTGCTGTTTATAGAGCGAAAGGGCAATTCCGCCTGATATCAGCCCCAAGGTGACGCACAGCGATTGCATGGCGCTGATTTCCAGTCCGATATAGGGGAGAAAAATTTTGCAGCCGATAAAAATCAAAATGATTGAGAGCGCCGGTTTGAGGTAGGTGAATTGGTTGACTGCCGCCGCCAACAGAAAGTACAGCGCCCGCAGTCCCAAAATGGCAAAAATATTGCTGGTGTAGATTACAAATACATCTTGAGTAATCAGGAAAATAGCAGGAATACTGTCAAAGGCAAAAATCACATCCATGGTTTCTATTATTATCAGGGCAAAGAACAGCGGGGTAATATAGTGTTTGCCGTTTTCCTTGACAAAGAAATGCTCGCCGCGGATTTCTTTGGTGACGTGGAAGAAACGGCTCAGCAATTTATAGAGTTTGCTCTCGTGGATGTCGGCGTCTTCGTCTTCTTGGTGAAACGCCATCTTAACACCGGTATAAATCAAAAATGCCGAGAAAATATAGAGCAGCCAATGGAATTTGATAACCAAAGCATCGCCTACGCCGATTAAGATTCCGCGCATTATAATTGCCCCGAGGATACCCCAAAACAACACGCGGTGCTGATATTTGCGGGCGACTTTAAGGCTGGAGAAAATGACCGACATTACAAAAATGTTGTCCAGCGACAAGCTCTTTTCTACCAAAAATCCGGTGTAATAGAGCAGGCCGGTTTCCAGACCGCGTTCATAGATTACAAAGAAACCGAAAATCAGCGCTATCACTACATAAAAAATGCAGGCGCCAAGAGTATCTTTGATTTTGGGTTCTTCGGCGTGGCGGTGAAATACAAATAAATCCAGATAAAGCAGAGTAATGACAATAATTGCAAAAATTACCCACATCCAAGCTGTAGACATAACAGCGTGCGGCTGTGACACAATATTTAATAAATCCATATCTTTAAGCCAAAATACAGGGTTAAAATTCAATTCTGATAATTACGCGGCGGTTCTTGATCCGGTTTTCGGGAATCGGTTCGCCATAAGGATTAAGGTTAGGATAAGCCGGAGAAATCCCTGCCAGCCCGATAGCCTTAAAGCGGCTGCTTTCCATACCGTTGTTAATCATAGTGCGAACAACGGCACCGGCGCGCGCAGCCGAGAGTTCCCAATTGGAGGGGAGTTCGGCAATCATAGACTCGTTGGTATCGTCAGTGTGCCCTTCTACAGCAATGCGAAAGCGGCGGTATTTATTGGAATCGAGCAGACGGGTAATTTTTTTGATTGTCGGCATAGCCTCGGGTTTGATGGTGACACTGCCTTTATCAAACAAGTTGATGGTAGTCATTTCTAAAGTTGCGCCTTGAGCATCAGAAGAAATAATGACGCCGTCATCTTCAAGGCTCAAATCTTGAGCATCGTTCAAAAAGTTGATAATCGTGCCGCTCAACGGATCGGCTGTAGCGTTGCTGAAAGCAGCCGCCAAAGCATATTGAATTTGCGCGGCTTTGTTCTTGTCCAGGCTGGAAGAGGCAAACAACACAATAAACAGCGCCAGCAGCAAAGTCAGCAAGTCAGAATACGGAATAAGCCAGGTTTCGTCGGCGTGTTCCTCGTGGTGAGGGGCTTCCGGCTTTTTTTTGACCATAGGTGCCATAAATTTTGCTCCTTATTCTTTTTCACGGAGAGATTTGCGCTCAGACAGCGGAATAAATGCCTGCAGGCGGGATTCCATGGCAATTGAAGATGCTCCTTCCTGCAGAGCCAAAGCTCCTTCCAGAACCATTTTGCGGATTTCTACTTCTTCAGCGTTGATTTGTTTGAGCTTGTTGGCAAACGGGTGCCACAGTACATAACCGGTAAAAATACCAAGCAGGGTAGCAACGAAGGCTGCGGCGATGGAGTGTCCGAGTTGGTCAATATCGCTCAAGTTGCCCAAGGCGGCAATCAAACCGATAACCGCACCGAGCACGCCCAGAGTCGGGGCATACATGCCGCACTGCGCAAAAATCTGCGCGCCGGCGCGATGGCGCTCTTCCATTTGTTTAATTTCGGCATCAACCACATTGTTGATAAATTCGCCGTTAAAGCCATCGGCAACCATGGTTAAGGTTGCGCGGATAAACGGATCTTCAACATCGTTGGCGCGTTTTTCAATAGCCATAACACCTTCTTGCTTGGCAGACTTGGCAACGGAAACAAACAGTTCAAGAATTTCTTGCTTTTGGGGAAATTTCCGCCCGAAAAAGATAATTTTCAGCAAGGTGGGGAATTTTTTGACGTCTTTCATCGGAAAAGCGTTGAAAATAGCCGCCGCGGTGCCGGCAAAAATAATCAAAAATGCCGCCGGATTAATAAGGGCATGAGGGTCAGCGCCTTTAAGAGCCATACCAACACCAACCGCCAGAATACCGCCGATTACACCGATAAAAGTAGATTTCTCCATTTTCTTGAACCCCATAATTAACAATTCTACCTGAAATTATAGGGTATGATATTTTAATTTTAGGTTAAAATCAATGCGTTTGCCCAAAAAAACGGGCCGCTGTGGACAGCGGCCCGAGAGGCGATTATTGTGCCAAAGATATATCTTCGACATCAATTTCGGTGATGTCGCCGTCTTTATCAACTTCGCCCTGAATTATGACAATATCATTGGGGCCGGGATTGATAGATGAGAGCTCATCGGCATCAATTTCCAGATTTACGGAACCGGTGCTGTCGGTCAAAATATAGGTGCCGGTACCATCAGAGGCTACAATCGTGCCCTGCAGAACCACCGGGGAATTATCCGGCAATTGTTGTGCCTCTGATACCGTTGCCGGAGCAGGTTTGGGCTGTTCGGCCGGGGTGTTTTGCGAGTTGGCAACGGCGGCATAACTGAGGCCAGCGGCAGCCAGAAGAACGGCAAAAGAAAATTTGTGCATGGTAAAAACTCCTTATTTGATGGTGAAAACAGCTATTATATATTTTCAATTCGGCGGTTTTTAAGAGGCTGCAGAAAAAAATACTAACAACAAAAATAGTTATTGACAAAGCCATAGATAAATATTATTAAGTACGTGTTTTCGATGGCGGGATAGCTCAGTCGGTAGAGCAGAGGAATCATAATCCTTGTGTCGTGGGTTCGAATCCCTCTCTCGCTACCAATAAAAAAGGCCGTCCCGTAAAGGGCGGCCTTTTTTATTGGTATTTAGTCGAGAGCGGATTTTAGGTGTGTAAGCTTGTCTAGCTGGTGACTAATACAGATTTAGCGAGCTGTCGAAATGCTCATGTACTATTATGTACACTCCGCTTTCGCCACCCTAAAATCTTATTATTCACGCACGCTATCCAAGCTTGCTGGAAGTTGTGCTCTATATACATTCATTTCTCCCTCATTTCTCCCTTTTTAAATGTATTTATTGGAGCATTCTTTGATTTTGCCAGTATTTTTTGCACAATTTTTACACAATGCAGAATCATATTGAATTATTGCGTCTTTTTTGTAGACTGCTTGTATATCTTTAAGGAGTATGCAATGCGTAGATTGTTTTTGATGTTAGCGGTTTGTCTGGTTGCCGCGGGGTGTGCTTGTCCGCAAACTCCCAATGAGAGCGATTTGCTGCGCGCCAGCCGCCAGTTTCGGCCGACGTTGTTTGAGAGCGGAGCTCGCGGCGAGGTTATTGCCTCATTGTCAGATAATGTTTCTGACGATGGTTTCTTTGGCGTAAATTATAATAACATTATGGCTTTTAGAAATATAAAAACCAATGAGGTCTTTTATATGAGCACCATTTTGGACGGCAATAAATATGATACGTCGATGCTGCCGATAGGAACATACGAAGTTACGAATCTTTATTTGCAATATATTTACACAACGACCGAACAGTATGGCAATACTCAAGTTGTGCGCACAGTAGTGGAAACTGACGAGCACTATGAGGGCAACAGCAAAATCAGATTTACGGTGCGGCCGAAAGAGGTTACGTATATCGGGCATTTTTCCTTAATCAAAACGGATAATGAAGTGGCGGCGGACGGCCATGTTAAGGCTAATTCTTTCAATATAACCGATAAATCGGGAGAGATTTCGCTCAGCCAGAGAGACGAGTGGCAAAAGAAATTTGGACAAGATTTTGTTGTCAGATTGGCAAAAGTGCAGTAGGAGCTTTCAGATGAGAAAATTTTTATTATTGGCAGCAATGATTGTTTTGAGTTCGTGCAGCACGACAATCGGCAATACCAAATTGGCCGATAACCGCAACCAGATAGAAAGCCAAATGACTGAAGTG
This sequence comes from Alphaproteobacteria bacterium, assembly GCA_050875025.1. Lineage (GTDB taxonomy): Bacteria > Pseudomonadota > Alphaproteobacteria > RF32 > CAG-239 > CAZU01. Next base: position 3,323 of record JBNMLW010000017.1, on the reverse strand, counting down.
GCTTCTAAAGCCGAAGTGAGAGAAAAGTTCGGAACTCCTAATCTGGTATTTCAGAAGAATAATTTGGAATATTATGAATATCGAAAAATATACGGAGCCGGCCGCTATCACTGGATGATTCCTTTGGTCGGCTGGGTTATGTCCTGGTTCCAAGACACTTATACTTTTGAGGAAACGAATCTGTTTATCGGTTTTGATAAATCCGGCAAAATAGCAGATTATGAGATTATCCAATCCGGCGGAACAATGTAGTTGATTAGAAATCGGCCTTGTTTTTCAGGCTGTCATAACGCTTGCGGATGCAGAGCAGGGCGGTTTCGTGCACGCCTTTGGTAATGGCATAGTAGATAAATCTTCCATCGCGGCGGGCAGTGACAAAGCCGTCATCTTTCAGGCGCTTAAGATATTGCGAGGTTTTCATTTGCTCGCCGCCGATGCCCTTGATGATGTCGCTGACATTGCTTTCTCCCCGGAGGAGCAGGTATTCCAAAATCCGCATTTTATCGTAGTTGGCAAACAGCTTGATGCGGTTGGCGACCATAGTGGTATAATCTCTGGGTAAAACAGCTTTGTAGCCGTTTTGCAGAAAATAAAAATTATCTGTCATATAACCGAACATTTTGCGGATGCAGACAAAAATGCTGGCGGGGTATTCTTCTTGGATTTTGTAATATATAAAAATGCCGCGGCGCTCGGTTTGAACCAGATGTGCATCGCGCAGCTTTTTAAGGCTTTGCGAGACGATAACTTGTTCATCGCGCACGGCCTCGGTGATTTGAGAAACCGAGGAGGCTCCGTTGACATCCAAATATTCCAATATGCGCAGCCGCAGCGGATGGGCAATATAGCTGATGCCTTTGACGGCCTTTTTCATTATCTCTATCGGCAGTTGTTCGGCCATGGCTTATTCCTTTGCTTGGCAAGCAGTTGCCAAATCGTCAAAAAGTTTTTCGTTTTGCGGAGACCAACCCATAATATAGCGGTTGTTCCAGACAAAAAGCGGCGTGCCCACGCGGTTGCCGAGTTTGAATTTTTTCGCGGCTTTAATCAGCAGCTCAAAACCATTCTCATTGGCAACATTTACCATAGTGAGTTTTAGTTCGGGATATTTTGTATCGATATATTTCAGAGCATCATGACAATGCGGACAGGTATCAGAATAAAAGAAATAGAGCTTGTTGGAGGAAAAATCATTTTCCGTGCGGCCGCAGCCCAACAAAAACATAGGCAAAATCAATAATGCTAATAAATACTTTTTCATATTTTTACTCCTTTATATATATGATTAATTATATGTAGTGAAATTGTCAAGTATTTTTTAACGGTTGACATTGCAGGCAGTTGGTATAAAAATAGCGTATCAACCAAAAAGGGAGCATAAATATGAAAAAATTAGCTTTAATCGGATTTCTGTTTTTGACGGCTTGCGCTACGGTTAAGCCAATGTATATGCGCGACGGCGTTATGGTTTATCGCGCAACCTGTAATGGAGCTATTCGCGATATCGGAGACTGCTATGCTTTGGCATCGGAACAGTGCGGCGGTAATTTTGAAGTTGTTAACAGTTTGGAAGACACATCTTTGGGACTGTATAATAAGAACGAAAATAAGCAGACCAAATACGGCTATGGCAGCAAGGCCTCCAGCAGCGATACAATGGGGATGAGAGCTACGGTAGTTAACCGTTCCTTGTTCTTCTACTGCAAGCAATAAGCCTGAATTTAAGAAAGCCTCCGTTATGGAGGCTTTCTTCAGATCTTGGTTAAATATGAGCCCATCAGTTTTTTGATGGTGCCGTTATCAAAGCAAACCTGAAAGGCGTTGCCCTCTGCGGCAACAACGGTGCCATCGCCAAAAGATTCGTGGTGTACTCTGGCACCGATTACACTTGCATTGCCAGAGCGATAACTGCCATGGCTATTGCTGTTCCGATAATAAGAGTTCCGATCATAGGTTTTCTCCTGTTTTGGGGTGCGGTTCCAGCCGGAGTAATTGGAACTGTATTGGTTATCAGCATAATGAGTATTGCTCTGGTTGCAAATTTCTATATTGGAAGGCGGCAGCTCATTGATAAAACGAGAGGGCAGGTTATTTTGCCACTGGCCATAAACACGGCGGTTGTGCGCCATCATGATATAGAGCCGTTGTTTGGCGCGGGTAATGGCGACATAAGCCAAGCGGCGTTCTTCTTCCAAGGCATCGGATCCGCCTTCGTCAAGGCTGCGCTGGTGCGGAAATATTCCTTCTTCCCATCCGGGGAGGAACACAACTTCAAATTCCAAACCTTTGGCGGAGTGCAGGGTAATCAGGCGGACTTTGTTGTCGACGCTGACATCGTCGGTATCCATAACCAGACTGACATGCTCCATAAAATCAGCCAGAGACGGATATTTGTCGGTGTCGCTCATAACGTTGACCAACTCTTTGAGGTTCTCAATACGGCCGGGCGCCTCTACCGATTTATCCATACGCAGCATTTCAAGGTAGCCGCTGTCTTCCAACACGCGGGAGGCAATCTCATCAGGGGTTTCGGCAGAAATGATTTTGCGCCATTCGGCAAAATGGGCAAAAAGCTCGCTCAGCGCATTTTTGGCTTTGCCACTGATAAGGCCGTCAGCCAGCATTTGCTCAATGGCGCCATACAAAGAAGTGCGGCGCAGCCTGGCCTCATTGGCAAATTTTTCTAGCGATTTGGCGCCAATGCCGCGAGCCGGTTTGTTGATAATGCGTTCTAAGGCCAAATCATCGTGCGGTTGCAGAATTACTCTGAAATATGCCATGGCATCGCGGATTTCGGCGCGTTCATAGAACTTGAGGCCGCCGATAACCTGATAAGGTATGGCTTCAGCCATAAATTTTTCTTCAAATTCGCGGGTTTGAGCGGCAGTACGCACCAAAACCGCCATTTGCGAATAGGCAAAACCGCGGCGGCAGAGGTTGGAAATTTCCTCAGTGACGTAATTGGCCTCATCCTCGCCGTTAAAGGTGCTGATTACCTTAATTTTGGCATTTTCGGCGCGTCCGGCAGGAGAGTTTTCGGCGACCTTAAGCGTTTTGCCCAAACGGCCGCGGTTGTGGCTGATGAGGCAGGACGCCGCCGCCAGAATGTTGGCGGTGGAGCGGTAGTTGCGTTCAAGCCGGATTACTTTGGCGTCGGCAAAATCTTTGTTAAAACGCAAAATGTTTTCAATTTCGGCTCCGCGCCAGGAATAAATTGATTGATCGTCATCGCCGACGCAGCAGAGATTGCGGTGGATTTGCGAGAGCAGGCGGATGAGCAGGTATTGGGTAACGTTGGTGTCTTGATACTCATCAACCATAAT
>JBNMLW010000016.1:0-10610 GCA_050875025.1 Alphaproteobacteria bacterium | reverse complement strand
GTTTCATTCCGCTGATGTATAAAGAGGCAACGGAATCTTTGCGGCTGGCATTGAGGTGAATCTCAAAATTAAGGGCATCTTGGCGGCGGGTTGAAACATCTTCCATTGCTTTTTGCAAAGAGTTGCTTTCTGCCGCGGGAATAAAATCGGCCAGCCGGTGGTTCAAAACCTCAGACGGAAGCCGTTGAAACAGTTTGAATGCGGTTTCGTTGCCTTCGGTGATTTGCCCCTGATTATTAAGGAACAAAATTCCCACCGGCGCATGATTGAACAGCCAGCTGATTTGGTCGGTAGCGGCCACAACCCGGCTGTTGAGGTCACCGGCCGTGGGCAGTTGGCTCAAGACAACGCCGCGCATTTTTATCTTTTCATCCTCGCGGTAGCCGGTTTGCAAAATGTAAGATTCTTTAATCTCATTATCGGCAGAAACAAAATATACGTTGCCTTGCCATAAATCTTTGTGTTCGGGCAGCGCTGAGTTAGTGGCCAGAAAGTCTGACAGGCTGCGGCCGGACAAGGCAGAGGCTTCAATGCCCAAAAAATCGGCAAAACAGCGGTTGGCATACTCTATGCGGTAGTCTTTGTCGACGGTATAGAGCCCAATCGGCATATAGTCCAAAAAATCATGCAGAGAGCTGCATTCTTCTTTGAAAATGTGCTCCATATTTTTTTGCGCGGTAATGTTGTTGATGGTCCAATAAATATAGGTTTCTTTGCGGATGCGTTTGATAGAAAAAGCTCCGTCAAAGATTTGCGGGCGCTTTAGATACATGGGGCGGACCGAGATTTCAAACCACTCCATATCGTTAAAAATTTTGTCGTTGGTGGGGTGAAAAATCATAGACAAAGTAACTTTTTCCGCACTCAGGTTCTTGTAGGCGGTTTGCAGGCGGTATAAGGCAGATTTGTTAGCGGTTCCTTCAGCCAGATAGTGCTCAATAAATTTGAGCGCCGGTTCGCCTTTGAGCAGGTCTTTGGCGGGGTCGTTTTGGATTATCGGTTCGCCGGACGGATTTTCAATACGACGAGCTTTAAAGTCGTTGCGGATAATCTCATTGGCAAACCCGCCATAGCAAATAGCGGTTTCTCCGGCATCAAGCGTTTTGATGGTGGCCAGCAGGCAATAGCTGGTGAGCATAACCGTGCCGAGTATCAGGTAAAGATGATGTTGCGGATACAGAAAAAACAAAATAATCGCGATGGTCAGCAAGACCAATGCGAATGCCAATTTGACCAAACAAGACTGCAGGAGCTTATCAGGACGGTTGTTGATTTTTGAGCTGCATAACATATCCAATTACCTCGGCTACGGCTTTAAAATGTTCTTCCGGTATCATTTGATCAATCTCAGTGGAGGCAAACAGGGCACGCGCCAGCGGCGGGTTCTCCACAATCGGTATCTCGTTTTCTTCGGCGATGGCTTTGATGCGCAGAGCAATGTTGTCCATACCTTTGGCAGTGACAACCGGAGCATCCATTTTATCCATTTTATATTCCAATGCAACGGCATAATGGGTCGGGTTGACAATAACCACATCGGAACGCGGCACAGCCTCCATCATACGGTGGCGGGCACGCTCGTTGCGGATTTGCCGAATACGCGATTTGACTAAGGGGTCGCCTTCCATTTGTTTGTATTCTTCTTTGACCTCCTGCTTGGTCATGCGCAATTTTTTCAAGTGAGAATAGCGTTGATAAATATAGTCGGCAACGGCAATGACCAGCACGGCGATAACTACGGTAAACAGCAGCAGTACTACTACCCGATGAATGAAGGAGAGAATTGAAATGGTGTCAAGCCCGGGCAGCAGTTCGGCTTTTTTGACATAAGGCTTAACCACCAAAATTGCAATAAATGATATAACGGCAATTTTGATGATGCCTTTTAAGCTTTCAACCACTTTTTTCATATTAATAAAATTGGGCAGAGCGGCAAAAATATTGAGTTTGTCCCATTTGGGCTCAAGTTTTTTTGGCGCATAGATAAAACCGGTTTGCGACAAGCTGGCAACTACGCCCAAAACCATAAAAATAAGGAATGGCAAACTCAAAATCTTGAAAAGTCCCAACACGCTGCTTTTGAAGATAAGCGAAAAATTCCCGGGAGTAACTTCAATTTGTCCGGCGTTTTCTATAAATTTTACGCTCATCAGGTAGTACCATTTGAACATAAAAGGCAGCAACAGCCAAACTACAAACAACATGCCTAACAGCATAATAAAGCTTTTGGCATCTTGCGATATGGCAACATCGCCTTCTTCTTTGGCTTTGGATATCTTTCGTTCGGAAGGTTCTTCCGTTTTGGAGGTTTCGTCTTCATCTTCGGGGGCAACCATGCGCCATACTCCTAATGCAAAAAGGGAAGAAGCCCCTCATTATAATATCTGGAGAACCAAAGTATCATCATCGGGGTGGTTATAAACAAAAGGCCGAGCCCAAGATATATTTGCAAGGGCAAAGACAGAAAAAAGATATTCAGCTGCGGCATAAGGCGGGAGACCAGTCCCATGCCGGTGTAAAAGATAATGGTAAAAGCAACAAACGGAGAGGCGATTTTGAAACCGGCAACAAATCCTTCATTAAGCGCCGTGCTGAGCTCGTTGGCAAAATCTCCCCACGGCAAAACCGCGCCGACCGGAAAGATATGATAGCTGTCAACCACGGCAGAAATCATCAGGTGGTGGATATCTGTCAGAAAGATTACCGTTAAGGCAATAATGCTTAAAAAGGTTTCGATTACCACGCTTTGGGTTTGAAATGTCGGATCAAAAATTTGAGCATTACCAAAACCGATGGCTTGTCCGGCCAGAGAACCGGCAAGCGACAAGGCGGCATACAGCATTTGCATTACGGCGCCTAAAAATACGCCGATAGCAACCTCTTGCAATATATAGGCAATAAAAGTGACAACATCGGCCGGCTGCGGCGGCAGGTGAGGGGCAACTGCCGGCATCAAAATCAAAGATAACGCTAGCGCTATTGACAATCGGATGTTGGCGCTGATGTATGAACTCATAAACCCCGGCATCAGCATAATTGCCGAGCCAAGGCGCAAAAATACCATCAGAAAATGGTACATATTGAGATTTAAGAGTTCAGTCATTTGAGGTTATCCGCCGCTGACAATCCGGTTAAATAATCCTTCCGTCAAAGTGCGCATTTGGCTCAGCATAAACGGAAACAGCAAAATCAGGGCGATAAACACGCTGATGATTTTGGGAACAAAAGCCAAGGTCATTTCCTGAATTTGGGTCAGAGCCTGAAAGATACCGATTATCAGACCGACAAACAAAGCCACCGACAAAATCGGAGTTACTACTTTGAGCAGGGTAAAAATGGCATCGCGCGAAATTTCCAATACTTCAACTTCAGTCATGGGCATTACTCAAGCGGGGTTAAATGTTCAAAATATAAATGGTTTTCAATGCCGGTAAAGAATACGCCGTCATATCCGGAGCGGACGATGTCCTTAAAGTGGCGGGAGATAATTTGCCGCCATTCTTCTGACCAATAGCGGGTTATAAAGGCATTAGGCGTTACAAAGGAAGCACGCACCAGCCAGGATGGATTGCCTTTTTGCCAACGGGGCTTCCAGAAATAATCAACCGGGGAGGCCTCAGATACGTTCATTGCGGCGATCAGTAAGCGTTTGCCGCCGTTTTTCTTGAACTGCATGCTGCGGATATCAACTTCATTGTAAGGGGTTTGATTGTGAAACAGCGGGTTTATGACAATAATGTCAAAGTTGCTGCGGGAAACCGCTTCAACCAGTTTCTCGGGAGAAGAAAAATTGCGGTCATCCAATAAAAAGGCAATGTTTTTGGCATCTTGCGCAGTATTGATATTGGCGGCCGAATCATTAATCATCGGCAAGGAGGATAAATCGGCAAAAGCTTCAGCACGGTCGGTAAAAGGATAAATCGCTTTCTGGTCAAGCATGGAGCGGACTACGGCTTTATCCAGTTCGTCTTCATTAGCGCATTGCTCTATGCTGATGTGTCCGAGGCTGTGATTAACCGTGATAGTTTCTTCCCGGCCTTGCCCGCAGTAATAATTGTTCAGTACTACCGAGTTTACGGCGTGCAGCCAGCGGTATTCTGGAGTGTTGGCGGCCGGTTCGGGGCTGCCTAAATCTTTGTTGAATAAAAATACCGGGTCGTCGGCATTTTCCTTTTGCGCGCGGACACGGTTATATCCTTCCAATTCGTATTCCCAACGGCTTTTGTAAAGTAGTTCCTGCCCTTCGTGCGACAGAACCTGAAAATCAGGGTTGTGTTTGCGGGCATAGTCAACCAGCATCAACAGGTTCTCCCGCATATCGGCGCGATAATTGCGGACGGAATCCGGCAGATAATCCATGCGGAGTATCTTTTCAGCATTGGTATACGGGTTGACGGAATCAAAGCCGTAAAGACCTGTGCCGGCGTGTGCAAACACCGGCAGCAGGCCTGCAAGCAGAGTTATAAAGAATATGTTTCTAGGTAACGACATCGGCTTGATGTTTTCCTGTCCTTTCGGGGATTTCCGAAATGCTCATGGCAATTTTGAAAATCTCGGTTAACATTTTGAGCGGATCATTGCGCAAATCGGTTTTGCTGTAGCGCTCCAAATATACGCGGATGGTAGCGCCGCTGGAACCGGTGCCGGACAAACGGTATACAATGCGGGAACCATCGGCAAACTTGACAATCAGCCCGTTTTTGGTGGAGCTGTGGTCTACCGGGTCATTGTATACAAATGCTCCGGCTTCAGAAACGGTGAAACCATTGTAATCTTTGCCGCTGAGCTGCGGGAGTTTGGCTTCCAGGTCAGCCATGAGCTTGTCGGCAATAGCAGTGTCAACGCCTTCAAAGTCAAAACGGACATAGTAGCTGCGGCCGTATTTTTGCCAAAATTCTTCGGTAATCTGCTCAACTGATTTGCCGGTGGCAGCAATAATGCTCAGCCAGAACAAAACCGCCCAAATACCGTCTTTTTCGCGGATATGGGAAGAACCGGTGCCGAAACTCTCTTCGCCGCAGAAGGTAATGCGGTTAGAATCCATCAGGTTTACAAAGTATTTCCAGCCGGTCGGAACTTCATAATAGCCGATGTTGTGAGCGGCAGCCACGCGGGAAACCGCGGTGGAGGTGGCCGCAGATTTGGCCACGCCGTAAATTCCGTCTTTATAGGCGGGAATCAGCTTAAAGTTATCGGTAATGATCGCCAAACTGTCGCTCGGGGTAACAAAGAACTTTTTGCCCAAAATCATATTGCGGTCGCCGTCGCCGTCATTGGCGGCGCCGAAATCAGCGGCATGGTCAGAGAACATAAAATCTACCAATTCTTTGGCATATACCATGTTGGGATCCGGGTGCAATCCGCCAAAGTCCGGCAATGGTTTGTAATTGACAACCGAGCCCTTGGGCGCGCCCAAAATATCTTCAAAAATCTTTTGCGCATAGGGGCCGGTAACGGCATTCATGGCATCAAAACGCATGGTGAAACCGCTCTGAAACAGTTTCTTGAGGGCGGCAAAGTCAAAAATATGTTCCATCATCTCAACATAATCTTTAACCGGGTCAATCACGTCGATTGACATACCGCAAAGCTCTTGATGTCCAAGCTTGGAGAGGTCGATATCGGGCACGTCGCAAATTTTGTATTCCTTAATCTGCAATGTCTGCTGATAAATCTGATCGCTTACCTGGCTGGGAATCTGCCCGCCGGTGTGGTTGGAGTACTTTATGCCGAAGTCGCCGTTGATACCGCCGGGGTTGTGAGAGGCCGAGAGGATGAATCCGCCGTCAGCCTTGTTTTTGAGAATGATATTAGATCCGGCAGGGGTTGACATAAAACCGTTTTGTCCGACAATCAGGCGGGAAACTCCATTGGCGGCAGCCATTTTAATGATTTTTTGAATGGCAACATCGTTAAAATAGCGTCCGTCTCCGCCGACAACAAAAGTTTTGCTGCGCAGGTCGCCGATAACGTTAAAAATACTCTGCATAAAGTTTTCAACATAATTAGGCTGAGTAACAACCTTGGATTTGCGGCGTAAGCCGGCAGTTCCCATTTTTTGGTCGGAATAGGGTACAGTCGCGATTGTCTTAATCATAATTGCTCCTTTGGGGTTAAAATAATTTATGGAGCGATTTTAGCACTAAAGGCATTAAAGACAAGCACTATTCTTAAGTTATGGGCAGATAAACTCGGCCAGATTTTTAATTTCCAGTTTGGCCGCCAGATGAGAAAGCGACATGCGGCGTTTGAGCGGTTCGGCCTGCATGTCCAGCACGGTGAGCCCGTCCAAAAACAGTTCGCGGTAGATTACGCGGTCTTTAAGCCCTTCGCAGAATCTAAAACCGTAAAGCTTGCCAAGCTTGTCCAATACTTCAAAAATATAAGCTTTGTTGCGGGAACGGGTGGTTGAAGCTTTGTTGCCGCAGATAATCCAGTTGAGGTAGGCTTTGCCTTTGGCGGCCAGACGTTTTTTGGCTTCCCAGACAAATTCGGCATAAGGGCCGGGGCTTTGCAGCTCGCCGCTCACCGAATCGATATCAGCAATGCCGTGCAGGTCAATCAGGCTGTCGGTTATCGGAGTAATCAAGGTGTCGGCATAGTTGTGCGCGGCTTCAAACAGATAGTTTTTATTGCCGGGCGTATCCATGATAATGGCGTCAACTTTGGTTGATAAATCGCGAATCGTGGCGTCAAGTTTATCCAGTTCTTCAGGGATTTTGTCGTAGTCGGAAATAGGTTCAAAACGGTATTGCAGCGGAATTGGCAGCACGAGATTGTTTGTTTCGCAAAATTTGCGGCGGTTTTCAACATATTTGGTGAGCGAACCCTGGCGGCCATCAAGGTCAATAACCGCAACGCGGAAATTTTCCATCATAAGCTTAACCGCCAGATGCATGGCGATGGTTGATTTGCCGGTGCCGCCTTTTTCGTTTCCGATAACGATAATATGCGCAGAAGATGTGTCAGTCATTATTGATTTTCAGCCATTGCAAATTGTTGTTTTTGAGCAGATGCGACGACTATACATGATTTATTTGACTTTTTCAAACTGTTACACGTTTTATCCGCTTCATTTTTTTCAAAACCGATTAATTTGGAACGATAAACAATAGCCGCGCCTTTTTGGGTCGGTTCAATATCTATGTGAGATTTGCGTACCGGAGCGGTATTAAGCTGGCGGCGGATATGCAAAGCATAGTTGCGGGCTTTGGCATAGTTGGAAAATGCGCCAATCTGAATCCCCCAAGCCCCGTTTGATTTTTCGGAATTGTCGGCAATAATGATGTTATCAGACGAGGGTTTGGGCTCTTCGGCCTGAGCATAAAGCGATGGTGCGGCAATCTCATTGGCCAAAGCCAGCTTGCGCAGTCCTTTGTCCATCATGCCGGCAATTTTGCGGTCGCGTTCCTTGAGAGTATTGTGCCCCATGGTGACGGCAATAACCCGCTGGCCGTCGCGCTCGGCAGATGTAACGATATTAAAACCGGCAGCGTTGGTAAAGCCGGTTTTCATGCCGTCTGCGCCTTTGAAAGTTTTGAGCAGGTGGTTGTGTGTGTACAAAGTTTGTCCATGATAAGTGAAGGTCTTGGTGGCAAACAAATCATAATACTGCGGAAAATGGTGGTAGATTGCCGCGCCCAAAACGGCCATATCGCGCGCTGTGGTTTTCTGCTCGCGGTGCGGCAGACCGGAAGCATTGCGGAAGGTGGTGTTTTTCATGCCGAGTTCGTGAGCGACTTTGGTCATAGTCTTGGCAAAGTTTTCTTCTGAATAGCCGAGCCCTTCGGCCAATACTACAGCGCAGTCATTGGCTGACTTGACAATCAGCGCCATAACCGCATCGCGGACTTTGATCTTTTCTCCCGGTTTGAGGCCGAGCCGCGACGGAGTTTGGTTGGCGGCGTGTCTGGAGACCGGCAGTTTGTCATCCATTTTGATTAAGCCTTTGTCCAGGGCATTGAAAGTGATGTATAAGGTCATCAGTTTGGTGAGAGATGCGGGATATCGGCGTTCATCGGCGTTGGAGGCAGAGATTACATCGCCGCTGTTGGCATCAATCATAATGGAAGAAACCGTGCGGCGGACGGTTTTGCTTGTTTTGGCTTGCGCAGCACTGCCGGCAGAGCAAAATAATCCTGCTATCAGAAAACAGGATAACAATTTGTATAAAGCTGATTTTCTATTCATTAGTTTGATTCTTCGCCGAATTTAATTCCTATTTCTTCTGACTTTATGCGCAAAAAGAAAATAAATTATTAACGGAGAGATTAATTTTTTGCGTTTCGCTTATTTTTTTAGCTTGACTTTGCTGCAGAATATGGATAGAAGATTGTGCATTGATGGCGGATTTAGCTCAGCTGGTTAGAGCGCTGGTTTGTGGTACCAGATGTCGTGAGTTCGAATCTCATAATCCGCCCCATTAAGTAGCGCCCTTAGTTCTAAGGGCGTTTTTTTGTAGTTTTTTAGTGTGGTAAAGGGCGGATTTGTCGGTTTGCGAGCTTAGGCGCAAACCGAATGAGATTGTTGTGTATTTGCCATTGACTTATAGGCGGTTTTAGGGTATTCCATATCTAACTAATTTATTATGAATCAAATAATTATGCTTATGGAAAAGACTGTTTATTTTAGTGAGGCATTACCGGCAATATTGGTCAGTGTGACACTTGCTGTTTTAATCTGTCTGATGTGCCTGTGCTTTGAGCTTTATTCCAGGTCAAAATACAAAAAGGGAGAAATTGATGATGTTGCGCGCAAACGGCAGTGCAATCTGATAATATCAATCTTTTTTAGTTTGATTAGTCTTTGGGTTATAGGGTTTGTTCTGTTCATTAATGTTGTTGAAGCGTATAAGGATTGGCCTTTGCTGATAATTTGTGCGATAATGCTCGTAGGAACAGTTATATACACTAGGGATCTTTGGAAAAAATTGTGAGCACTTTAAGAGCAGTATGGCAAAACATACTGCTCTTTTTTGTAAATCTACGGCAATTTAATTTTTTGCAATGCGGCGACAACCGGTTTATCGGCGTCGGCAAAGTCATAATTTTGCATTTCCTGTGGGGTGACCCAGGCAGTTGCGGCGTGTTCGTTTGAAGTGATTACGGTTTCCGGCGCAACTGAGGCAAAGTAACAATTCATTTCAATGTTGCTGAACTCATAGTTATAAGTGGTTTTCATGAAAAAGTCGCCGATTTTGGCATCTATCTTCAATTCTTCATTCAATTCGCGGTGCAGCGTTTGCGGCAGGGTTTCGCCCGGTTCTTGTTTGCCGCCGGGAAATTCCCAGCGCAGGGGCGGCCTTTTGGTGGCCGGACGTTGAGCAATAAAGATTTTTCCGTTTCTGACAATGATTGCGGCTGCTACAGTAACCATATTTACCTCCTAAAATATACAACGGCATTTTAAGAGTCCTTGCAAAAGAGTCAATAACAATTAAAATATAAGAGATTTTAAGCAGGAGGAAAAATTTTATGAGCAGGTTATTCAAATTGATAGCGGTCTTATCGGTTTGCCTTTGGAGCTTTGCCGCCGCGGCGCAAGAAACAGAAACTGCCGCGCAAGCGCAAAATACCGAGGAAGAACAAGAGCCGGTGCTAAATCGCAAGGAGCGCGAACAGCAGCAAAAGCAGCAGAGAATCGCCCGCGAGCGCGCTGAAGAAACCAACCGCTTTAAACGCAAGGCAATTGAACGGGCCGAGGCCAGAGAGCGCCGGCAGGAAGAATTACAAAAACGGCGGGAACAAAATGCCTCGCGTTTCCAAAAGCAGGCGATGGAGGAAGATGCCCGCAAAGTGGCAGAACAAAAAGGCGAGATAGAAAGTTCTGCCGAAAAATCCCGCTTTGCGCAAAAGGCTGAATTGCGGGCGCAGCAACGCGCTGAAAAAGAGCGTAAAAAATTAGAGCGGATTAACCGCCGCCGGGCGAAAAATTAGTTTGTTAACTTTTTTTTGAGACTCTTTTGCGTATTATTTGAAAAGATGTGTTTTTTTATAAAAGGAGCATGATTATATGACGTCTAAACAGGACAAATCCGCAGATACTAAAGAATGCTGCGGAGTTAAAACAATTGATGATTTGAACGTTGTTATCGATAAGGTAAAAACGGCTCAAGAGGTTTTGGCTACCTATACTCAGGAACAGGTTGATAAAATCTTTTTGGCAATGGCTTTGGCCGCTAACGATGCTCGTATTCCGCTGGCTAAAATGGCCGTTGAGGAAACCGGTATGGGCGTGGTTGAAGATAAAGTTATCAAAAACCATTTTGCTGCTGAGGAAATTTATAATAAATATCGCAACGCCAAGACCTGCGGCGTGATTGAACGCGACGAGACTAACGGCTATACTAAGGTTGCAGAGCCTTTGGGCGTGATTGCCGGCGTGGTTCCGACTACCAACCCGACTTCTACCACTATCTTCAAAAGTATGATTGCTCTGAAAACCCGCAACGGTATTATCTTTTCTCCGCATCCGCGCGCTAAAAAATCTACGATTGCCGCCGCTAAATTAATGCTTGAAGCTGCTGTCAAGGCCGGCGCTCCGGATAATATTATCGGCTGGATTGACGAGCCGTCGGTAGAAATGAGCCAGCACCTGATGCAGCATGAAGG
>JBNMLW010000015.1:0-11223 GCA_050875025.1 Alphaproteobacteria bacterium | reverse complement strand
TATAATAGCTATAATATGAATTTATTACAATTAGGAGATTATATATTGTCTTTTATATTGAAATCACCGCTGGAAATTGCTCAGGGAATTGCAAAACGAGCAAAAATAATGCGGCTGAAACAGAACTTAACCCAACAAGGTTTATCCGAGCGCTCCGGAGTCAGTTTGGGAAGCTTGAAACGGTTTGAGAACACTGGAGAAATATCACTGAAATCTTTGATACATATTGCTATATCTTTAGGGGATAGCAACAATTTTGAACAATTGTTTGCTGAAAATATGTCAACAGGCAGTCTGTTTAATATCAAAGATGATAAACCTCGTCAGAGAGGACGCAAAAAATGAGGTTGAATGTTTTTTTGAATGCCTATGGCAAACGACAATATGTCGGTATTTTGCAGCAACAAGAACAACGGATATTTTTTGAATATTCTCCGGAATTTATTCCCACAGGGATAAACTTATCTCCATTTATGCTTCCGTTGCGATCTCAGATATTTGAAGATACCAAGCAAACATTTGATGGCTTGTTTGGAGTGTTTAACGACAGTTTGCCGGATGGGTGGGGATGTTTGCTTTTGGATCGTCAACTCCAGAAGAAAGGTTTAAGTTTGCAACAAATTACACCCTTGCAACGATTGTCGATGGTAGGCTTGAACGCTATGGGCGCTTTGGAATATGAGCCGGTGGCTGAGAATGAAGACGATTTTAAGGGCAAGATCGAGTTGGATTCGCTTTGCCTTGAAGCTAATCGTATTTTAAAAGGTAAAGTTTCGGAAGTTATAGGTGAGCTTTTATCTCTTAATGGGTCATCCGGTGGTGCCAGACCAAAGATTGTAGCGTTGGTTTCAGATGATAAACAAAGTCTTGTTTATGGAAATATCGCTCAACAAGGATATACCCCTTGGCTTATTAAGTTTGCATCATCATTAGATACGCCCAATATAGGAGTTCAAGAGTATGTTTATTCGTTAATTGCCAAACAGGCTGGAATAGATATGCCTGAAACTTACTTATTCCCGTCTAAAACTTGTATAGGACATTTTGGTGTTAAGCGTTTTGATAGAGATGGTGCAGAGAAAATTCATGTCCATACGGCTTGCGGGTTGCTGCATGCCAGTCATCGGGCGGCGACTATAGATTATTCGGCTTTGCTGAAATTAACTTCAATCTTGACCGGAGATATCCGAGAAGTTGAAAAGATGGTTCGTCTGATGATATTTAATGTTAAAGCCGGCAACAAAGACGACCATTCTAAAAACTTTTCATTTATGCTGGATAGGGACAATCGTTGGAAAATGACACCTGCATATGATTTGACGCCATCTCAAGGAATTAATGGCGAACAAACATCTATGGTTAATGGTAAAGGAGTGAATATTACAAATGATGACTTTGTAAAGACGGCTGAGCCTTTCGGACTTTCTAAACAAAAAATCTTGGATATTATTGAAAAAACGGAAGATGCTCTTGCTGATTATCCCCAATATATGAAAAAATATGGATTGGTTTAAGCTAAAAAGGCATATAAATCTATATTTTTGCGGTGAACAAGGTGTTTTTTCACTATAAAACACCCGTTTTTTTGATAAAAGCCGTTTACGATTGCCTTTTTTACGCTATAATTGATATAAGGTTTAAGTGTGATGCAAACTGTGATGCATTTGGCAAAAAAATAAGTTTTAAAACTTAAAAAATGGCTAGAAATAAAGGATTCGCGTAGAAATGTCTTGAATCCCTTCGCCCGCTCCAATACAAAAAAAGCCTCCCTTGCGGAGGCTTTTTTATTTTACAGTTTCAGCAAGATACCGATAACGGCAGATATGCAGAGATAAAATATCGGGCTTTTTTTCCAAAAATGTATTGCTGCCAGCAGTGCGGCAAAGACAACTCCGGATAATAAATCGGTGAGCGAAAGTTGGGCAATCTGTAATCCGGCAAATAATATCAGCGCCAAGACTGCCGGCCTGATGCCGGACAGCACGGTTTGAACACGGCTGTTGCATTGGTATTTGTCCATGAGTTTGGCAACCATAATGATTACAATCACCGAGGGGCTGACTAATCCGACAGTGGCAATAATCGCGCCCAACATACCGCCGGCGTTAAAACCGGCATAGGTAGACATATTTACTCCCAAGGGGCCGGGGGTGGATTCGGCAATGGCAATCATAACTGCCAGTTCTTTGGTGCTGAACCAATCGTAATTTGCCGATAAATCAAACAAAAACGGCACAGTCACCAGTCCGCCGCCAATGGCGAAAAGTCCGATTTTGAAAAATTCATAAAAAAGTTGCAAATAGATCATTGTCTGCGTCTCCGTATTTCTTCACATACCAATGCGGCGGCAGCGGCAATCAGCACAATCCAAACCGCGCTGAAGTTGAGGCCGGCCAGCAATATTAAGGCGCCGGCAAAAATGGCTAGATTCTGGCAGCCTTTGACATTCTTTTTCCAAAGTCCGTATACAATGTCGGCAATCAGCGCCACAACACAGATGCGGATTCCGGCAAAAGCATAGGCTACATAGCGCTCATGCATAAATCTGCTGAGGACGGCGGCAATCAAAATAATGATAATCAGAGACGGAAGAATCATGCCTGCAGTGGAAAAAATTGCGCCCCAAATCCCTTTTTGCTTATAGCCGATAAATGTGGCGACATTTACGGCAATGACGCCCGGAGTGCATTGTCCGATAGAGTATAAATCCAACAGTTCTTCTTCAGTCAGAAAACCGTGTTTATGGACAACTTCGCTTTGCAGCAGCGGCAGCATGGCATATCCGCCGCCAAAGGTAAAGAGCCCGATTTTGAAAAATAACATAGTAAGTTCTAGTAAATCTCGCATAATTTTTTGCTTCAGCCTGTTAAACACAATTGTCGGGATTATATAATTTTTAGTTTTACATAAGGTTAAGATTGGAAAGCAAAATGACAATTGCGGTTCTGAAAGAATGTACCGAAGGCGAAAACCGCGTTGCAGTATCGCCAAATTTAGTGGGACGCTACACCGATATGGGGCAAACGGTAAGAATTGAAAAATCGGCCGGAGCTGCAGCCGGATTTTCTGATGAAGAATATATTAAAGCCGGTGCTTCTGTTGCAAACACGCCGGCAGAAGCAGTGCAGGGAGCGGAAATTATTGTGAAAGTGCAAGCCCCGCTGCCGGAAGAAGAGCCGCTTCTAAAAAACAAACCTACGGTTATTGCCGATTTTTTGAATGCTGAACGCAACCGGCAGCTTTACAGCCTGGCCCAAACAGGGATTTGCGGTTTTGCGCTGAATCATATTCCGCGGATATCACGGGCGCAGAGTATGGATATTTTGTCTTCGCAAAGCAGTTTGGCCGGCTATAAAGCCGTGTTGAGCGCATTTGATTTGCTGCCCAAAACCGCGCCGCTGATGATGACGGCGGCCGGAACAGCCGCGCCGGCCAGAGTATTGGTGCTGGGAGCCGGAGTAGCCGGGCTGCAAGCGGTGGCAACCGCACGGAGAATCGGCGCAGTGGTTTATGCTTCGGATATTCGTCCGGATGTGCGGGAACAAATAGAATCTTTGGGCGGCAAATTTGTAGAAATTAAGCAGGATAAAAAGTTAAAGACCAAAGGCGGGTATGTGCAATCGGCCTCGGCTGAGTATTTGCAACGGCAAAAAGCAATAATTGCGGAGTATTTGCGCAATATCGATGTGGTAATTGCCACCGCCTTTGTAGCCGGAAAACCGGCGCCGCAGTTGATTGATGCCGAAATGCTGGCGCAGATGCCGTTCGGCTCGGTGGCTGTTGATATGGCGGCAGCTGCCGGCGGCAATATAGAAGGAAGCAGCGATGGGAAAATTGTAACTGCCGGAAATGTCAAAATTATCGGGAACGGAAATTTGGCCGCAATGGTGCCAAACTCGGCAAGCCGGCTGTATGCCGGAAATGTGTTTAATTTTTTGGCCTCGCAATATGATTCTGCGGCCGGAAAAATCAGCTTTAATTATGAAGATGAGATTATAAAAAATACCTGCATCATGCGGGGTGGAAAACTACTGTTGAAGGAGGGCAAATAATGGAGTTTTGGTATTTGCTGACGGTGTTTGTGCTGGCGTGTTTTGTCGGGTATTTTGTGGTGTGGGGCGTTACTCCGGCGCTGCATTCGCCGTTGATGAGCGTGTCTAACGCAATTTCGGGAATTATTATTATCGGAGCGTTGATCGCGGTTGATAATTCTTTGGCGGAATTGTCTAAAATATTAGGTTTTGCCGCGGTATTTTTGGCGGCCGTCAATATCTTCGGAGGTTTTGCGGTCACACATCGAATGCTGTTGATGTTTAAGAAAAAGGAGAAAAAATAATGTCCGATTTTCTCTTTTTGGCTTATCTGATATCCGGCATATTATTTATTCTGTCTATTCGCGGGTTGGCCTCGCCGCAGACGGCAAGACGCGGCAATCTGCTGGGCATGTCGGGTATGGTGCTGGCTATAGCGGCAACAGTTTATTCGCCGTTGGTAGAAAATGAATTCTGGTCGTATGTGGTTATTGTGGTCGGCGCGGCAATCGGAGGCTATAGCGCAGTGCGGGTTAAGATAGCGGCATTGCCGCAAATGATTGCGGCGTTTAACGGGCTGGGCGGATTGGCGGCGGCTCTGATTGCAACGGCAGAAATTATTTCTGGTTCGGAGGCATACGTTGACAACATAGTCGGATTAGTGGTCGGCATGGCGGCGTTTTCCGGATCAATGCTGGCGTTTGTCAAACTGCAGGGAATTATATCGCCGCGAGCGATTGTGTTTCGAGGACAACATCTGCTTAATCTGATATTGGGCACAATAGTAATATGTTTGTGCATATATTTTGTTATCAGCGGCGATAAAACAACTTTTTATTGGATTGCAGCGGTGATGCTGGTGTTGGGCTTTTTGTTGGTTTTGCCGATTGGCGGCGCCGACATGCCGGTAGTGATATCCGTGCTCAATTCTTATTCCGGATGGGCGGCAGTGGGAATTGGTTTTTCGTTTAATAATGTGCTGCTGATTATTGTGGGGGCGATTGTCGGTGCCAGCGGAGCAATATTGTCTTATATTATGGTAAAGGCGATGAATCGTTCTCTGTTTAATGTAGTGTTGGGCGGAATCGGCAGAGAATCGACATCAGAAGCACACAGCCAGATAATGCAAAAGGCCGCAAAATCCGGCAGTCCGGAAGATGCGGCGTATGTGATGGAAAATGCCAATTCGGTAATAATTGTTCCGGGGTACGGGATGGCGGTGGCGCAAGCCCAACATATTTTGAAAGAGATGGCGGAAGATTTGCGCGCATTGTACGGAGTTAAGGTTAAATTTGCCATTCATCCGGTGGCCGGGCGTATGCCGGGGCACATGAATGTGCTGTTGGCAGAGGCAAATGTTCCGTATGAAGATGTATTCGGGTTGGAAGATATTAACCATGAATTGGCGACGGCCGATGTTGCTTATGTTATCGGCGCTAACGATATTACAAATCCGCTGGCAAAATATGATTCGTCTTCGCCGATATACGGAATGCCGATTTTGGAAGTGGAAAAGGCCAAAACCGTGTTCTTTGTCAAAAGGTCTTTAGGTAAAGGTTATTCGGGAGTCGAAAATCCGTTGTTTTTTGCAGATAATACGATTATGCTGTACGGCGATGCTAAAAAAGTTACTGAAGATATTGTAAAAACATTGGAAAAAAATAAATGAACTGCTGTAACTATAAATCGCCTTTCGGTTCTATCATTCTGCAGGAAGAGGACGGCGCATTGACAATGGTAAAATTCGGACGCTGCCGCGAGCAGGGAGAATCTGCTTTGTTGCAGGAAACCCGCCGCCAGTTGGATGAATATTTTGCCGGAAAGAGAAAAGAATTTGATTTGCCGCATAAGGCAGAGGGGACGCTTTTTCAGCAGAAAGTTTGGCAGGCGCTGCAACAAATTCCATACGGAAAAACAGTATGCTATAAAGATATTGCCGAGGCTGTCGGCAGCCCTAAGGCTTGTCGGGCGGTAGGAATGGCAAACCACAATAATCCGATATGCATTATTGTGCCGTGCCACCGGGTTATCGGGGCTAACGGAAGTTTGGTCGGTTATGCCGAAGGGCTGGATGTTAAGCAGAAACTGTTGGAGCTTGAGGCTAAATACAGCCGGATTTAAGCATTAGGCAATACCGGTTTAATGGTGCGTTCCAGCACGCCCTGTGTTTTGGATATGGCAACCCCATAGTTGGTAATGGGCACGCCGCGGCGCACGCATTCATGCAGTCGGCGGAGCATTTCCATACGGTTCAACATGCAGGCGCCGCAATGGATAACCAGCTTGTATTGCTCCAAATCATCGGGAAAATCACTGCCTTGGCAGAAAGAAAACTGTAAATCTTTGCCTGTGTATTTTTTGAGCCAGTTTGGAATTTTTACTTTGCCGATATCGTCGGAGAGCGTGTGGTGCGAGCAGGCCTCGGCAATCAATACTTTGTCGCCGTCGGTAAGCTTATCAATGGTTTCGGCTCCCTGATACATTATGCGCAAGTCGCCTTTGTTGCGGGCAAACAAAATTGAAAAAGTCGTCAGCGGAATGTCTTGCGGAACAACGGGGGCAACTTTCATTACGGCCTGAGAATCCGTGATTACCAGCGCCGGTTTGCGCTTGAGCTCATCCAGCATTTCGGCCAATCCGCTCTCTTTGACAACCATCGCCTTGGCTCCGCAGTCCAGCGTCTCGCGCAGAACCTGAACCTGCGGCAAAATAAGGCGCCCTTTGGGGGCGGAAAGGTCAATCGGAACCACCAGCACAACAATGTCATTGGGGTTAAATAAATCTCCGGCTAACAAGGGATCTTTTTTGAGTTCATCCGGCGCCAGAGAGATTATAAGTTTTTTGACCTCATCAATATTATGGCCGGTTTCTGCCGATGCAGCAGTAAAAGCAATGCCTTTTTGTTTGAGCCATTGTTCATCTTCCGGGCGGGGAGAAACAATATCTGACTTGTTAAAGACGGCGGCTAGAGGAATGTTTAGCTTCTGCAAATCTTCAATAATCTTTTTATCGGCCGGCAGCAATCCGTCTGCGCCGATTACCATAACGGCAATATCCGAGCGGAACAAAACTTTGCGGGTGGCTTTTATGCGCTGCGCGCCTAAGGTACCTTCATCATCAAGCCCGGCAGTGTCATAAAAAGTCACCGGTCCCAGCGGCAAAAGCTCATAGGGTTTGGCTACCGCGTCGGTGGTGGTGCCGGCCTGGTCGGAAACAATGGCGATTTCTTGTCCGCACAGGGCATTAATCAATGATGATTTTCCGGCATTGCGGCGGCCGACAATGCTGATGATTGTTCTCAGTGCGCGAGGGGTGGCGGCAGCGTTTTCGCTCATTTTGGGTTTCTCCGATTGTTATTGAGTTATTGTTGATTATTTTTATTAAAATCTATTGTTAAATCAAGCAAAAATTATAGTTTTCGTTACTGTGAAATATAGAAAATTTTAATATTTTTCGGCTAAAATAGCGCCGTTCAAAAATTGTGGGAATAACAGGATGCATTCAATTCATACTCTGATTGTAGATTTAACGCTTATCACCATATATGCGGCAATCACAACTTTAATCTTTAAGAAACTTAAGCAGCCGACAGTGCTCGGCTATATTCTGGCCGGTATTTTGGCCGGGCCTTTTTTGAACTTTGTTCCCACCGTAACCGATAAAGAAAACCTGACCTTGTGGGCTGATATCGGCGTAGTCTTTTTGCTGTTTAGTTTGGGGCTGGAGTTTAGTTTTAACAAAATGATTAACGTCGGCAAATCGGCAATGATTACCGCTATGGCCAATATTTTGTTTATGCTGTTTTTGGGGTATAATGTCGGCTTGATGCTGGGTTGGTCGGTGACCGACAGTTTCTTTTTGGGCAGCATGATATCTATGTCTTCAACCACTATTATTATCAAAGCCTTTGATGACTTGAATGTAAAACGGCAGAACTTTACCAGTTTGGTGTTCGGCGTGTTGGTGGTGGAAGATATTGTCGGAATTTTGTTGTTGGTCTTGCTGCCGACAATTGCGCTGGGAAGCACCATAAACAGCCAAGAACTGATTATCAGTACTCTCAAATTGATTTTCTTTTTGGTACTGTGCTTTATTTTCGGCATCTATTTGGTACCGACTGTTCTTAAAAAAATCACGCCGATATTGAATGATGAATTGCTGCTGCTGATAACTATCGGCATGTGTTTCGGTATGGTGCTGTTGGCCACGTATTCCGGTTATTCTTCAGCGCTGGGCGCGTTTATCATGGGCTCTATTTTGGCGGAGACTGAGATTATTCCCAGAATCGAAAATATCTTAAAACCGTTGAAAGACTTTTTTGGGGCGGTATTCTTTGTATCTGTGGGCATGTTGGTTGACCCGACAATGTTTATCACTTATGCAAAGCCGATTTTGGTGATTACTCTGATTGTGATTGTCGGTAAAGTGTCGTTTTCCTGTTTTGGCTTTTTATTCTCCGGACAAGGGCTGAAAACAGCTATTCAGGGCGGATTTTCTTTGGCGCAGGTGGGCGAGTTTGCTTTTATTATTGCCAGCTTGGGTATGAGCATCGGGGTGCTGAATGCCCGTGTATATCCGATTATTGTGGCGGTGTCGGTTATTACTACCTTTTTGACGCCGATGATGATTAAGGCTGCTGATCCGTTTTATAAGCGGATATCGAAAATGTTGCCCGAAAAACTGGATAAATATTTGGAGCGCACTACGGCTTTGGCTAATGAGACACGAATGGAAGAACGCCGCTGGAAACTGTTGTTTAAGAACTATTCTTTGCGGATGGTGCTGTTCTCAATGATATTGTCGGCAATTTTGGGATTTTCGATATTTTTCATTAAACCGTTTATTGCCGATATGCTGCCTAATCTGCTGGCCAGAATTGTTACTACTTTGATAACTCTGGCAATAATGTCGCCGTTCCTGAAAGCGCTTATCGGGTGGGAGACTATTCTGCCGGTATTTATTAAAGAAAAAGTGGCTAATGTACTTTGCAAAATCAGCCGCCGCAATACGGAAGAAACCAAACAGTCAATCAGCAGAACCATAGAAGACAGTTTTGGAATCTGTTCGGTTGAGGGAGAGACTGAAAATGCTCGCAACTTCTTTGTCTCTAATCATAAGACCGCGGCTCTTTATTACAAATTGTGGACAGCCAAAAAGATTAACCGTCTGCCGCTGATACTCTTGACCAGCTTTAGGCTTTTGGTGGTTTTGTTCTTTATTGTTACGGTGGTTCACCAGCTGTTGACTGAGAATCCCAAAGTTACATTGTTGATGTCGGTGGTTTCAATCTTTGTACTTTCGCAATCCAGATGGCTGTTCCAACAGTATGTAAAAATCGAATCTCAATTTCTGGACAATCTTAACGGCAGCCGGGTCGGGCAGGCAGAAACGCCGGAAAAGAAAGAGGAAAAAACAGAAAAGAAAGAATAACAAAAAAAGGCCGCTTGACGCGGCCTTTGGTTTAATAAGAAAACTTTTAGATATCCAGCGCTTTGCGATAAGTCTCCAGCAAAAATTCCTGTTCGTCGCGGTCAGCGGCATTCATCTTGCGCAGTTTGAGCACGGCGCGCATAATTTTGACATCGAAGCCGGCTGATTTGGCCTCGGCAAAAATATCTCTGATATCAGAGGCAATAGCGGCTTTTTCTTCTTCCAGATGCTCAATGCGCTCAATCAAAGAACGCAGGCGGTCAGCAGCAATGCCGCCAACTTCATTTTTGGTTTCTTCAGTCATTTTAATCTCCTTGGTTGGTAACTATATTGTTAAGGAAGCTAGCAAATTTGAAACCGTTTGACAAGTGATAATTTTTGCAAAACACCATATCAAAAATAACAGCTTATTAACTTATTTTGGTGTAAATTTGAACAAACTTTATGTTAAAGGAGAAATTTTATGCCTACTGATACACATACCAAAATTTTGGCCACAATCGGCCCTGCTTCAGCTACTCGCGAACAATTGGAAAAGCTGATAGATGCCGGAGCCGATGCTTTTCGGGTTAACTTTAGCCATGGAACACATGCCGAGCATAAGGCCAGAGTGAAAATTATTCGTCAGTTGGAAAAAGAAAAAGGCCGTTTTATTTCTATTTTGGCAGATTTGCAGGGGCCAAAACTCAGAGTCGGCGTATTTAAGGAAGATAAAGTACTGCTGAAAGAGGGACAGACCTTTACTTTGGATATGGATCCTAAAGCCGGAGATGACAAACGTGTATGCCTGCCGCATAAAGAAATTTTTGCGGCTCTGAAACCAGGTGATGATCTTTTGGTTAATGACGGCTATATTGTTCTGAACGTTAAGAGCTGTGACAAAGATCATGCCGTTACCAAGGTAAAAGTCGGCGGCTATATCTCCAGCCACAAAGGGGTTAACCTTCCTAACACTCAGTTGAACATTTCCGCCATCACCGAAAAAGATAAAGAAGACCTGAAATTTGCTCTGAAACTCGGGGTAGATTGGATTGGTTTGTCATTTGTCCAGCGCGCAGAAGATGTGCGCGAAGCCAAAAAACTGGTGAACGGCAAAGCGTGGGTTATCTCTAAGTTGGAAAAACCAAGCGCAATTGAAGACCTTGATGCCATTATTCAGGAATCTGACGCCATTATGGTGGCGCGCGGTGATTTGGGTGTGGAGTGCCCGATTCAAAATGTGCCGGTTTTGCAAAAACGAATTGTTGCCGCCTGCCGCAAATATGCGCGTCCGGTAATTATTGCTACTCAGATGTTGGAGTCGATGATTAATAATCCGAATCCGACCCGCGCGGAGGTTTCTGACGTGGCAACCGCGGTTTATGACGGCGCTGATACGGTTATGCTGTCGGCGGAAACTGCTGCCGGCAAATATCCGGTAGAAGCCGTGCAGATGATGCACAAAATTGTTAAGCAGGTTGAGGGGGATCCGCTGTTTTATGAACTTACGCAAACAGCCCGCCGCCGTCCCTGCAATGCTACGGAAGCAGATTCCATAACTTTTGCTGCCAGCGAACTTTCATGCATTTTGAAAAATGTCAAAGCCATTATCAGCTATACAACATCTGGTTTAACGACATTTTTAACTGCCCGCGAGCGTCCATATCTGCCAATCTTGGCATTAACTCCGGATATTGCCGTTGCCCGCCGTTTGGTGCTGGTATGGGGCGTGCGTCCGTTCATCAATAAAGTAAGCTTCAAAAAGTTTGATCATGTTGAAGAT
>JBNMLW010000014.1:0-11391 GCA_050875025.1 Alphaproteobacteria bacterium | reverse complement strand
CAAAACAAACGGCTTATCACAACGGCAATTATTGGATAAACTGCTGGCATTAAGAGACATAAACTCCAATTATCGAGAAACTCCGCAAGAGCAGCGCAAACGCGAACAGCGGCGCCGCGAATATGAACTGCAGCGCCAGCGTGAAAATATGATGCAGGGGCAAATCTTGGTTCGCAGCGGGCGAGAAAGGTAGCTATTCTACATTTTCGATCAGGCGATCAAGATTATCGCGCTCGGATTCCTTATAGCCGCTGAAGTTCTCTTTTACAGCTTGTTTGGCTTTTTCTTTGGCGGATTTTTTCACTTTGGGCTGAGCCAGCTTTTCAAACAAGGCATCAACATCTGAATCATCCTCTTCTTCTTTTTCGGCTTTTTTCTCATCTGAAGTTTGGGTCTTTTCTTTAATCAATTTGATTGTTTCTTCAGGTATCATCGCTTCCAACGGCTGAGCAAATTTGCCGGCCAACTGAAAATATTTGGATTTGGTCAAGGCCTCTGATTGACGATCAACCGGAATCATCCAACTTACCAATATATAAAACAATACAACCAACAAAAAGGCGCGGGCAATGCCGAAAAACAGCCCCAACATTCTATCCATGCCATTCAGCTTGCTGGTGCGGATTTTGCCGACAACTCCGGCTGTGGCATATATCCAGATGATAAAGAACAAAATCAAGATGCACAAAGCAGATACTACGCCGGCAATGTAGCCATTAGAGATGTATTCTTTGGCAAAGGGCATTACCACCGGCAAAATATAAATTACGGCCAGGGTAGCCAGCACCCAGCCGACAATTGACAATACCTCTTTAACTAAACCGCGGGAAAGCGCTATCAACGCGGATATAGCGACAACAATCAAAATTATCACATCTAAGTTATTGAGGTTTTGCATTATATTTTCCTTTAGTTAAACCAATTAATCAGCCGTTGCACATTGCCGATTTCATAGATATTCATATTAACATTGGCTTTCTTTTCTTTGGCATGGGTCGGCGGAACAATAGCGCTGGCAAACCCGAGTTTTTGCGCCTCTTTAAGCCGCAAAGAAGGTTGCGAAACCGCGCGGATTTCTCCGGAAAGCCCAATCTCGCCAAAGATTACCATATCGGCCGGAAGAGGTTTGTTGGTGAGAGAAGAGATTACCGCCATCGCCACTGCCAAATCTGCCGCCGGCTCGGAAATGCGCAGCCCGCCGGCAATATTCAGATAGATATCCTGCGAACTCAAATTCATGCCGCAACGCGCTTCCAACACCGCTAAAACCATTGAGAGCCGGTTAGCATCCCATCCGACAACTGCGCGGCGGGGACTGGCATAACCGGTGGGGCTGACCAGAGCCTGAATTTCAACCAGAACCGGACGAGAACCTTCTATGCCGGCAAACACGCACGAACCGGAGATATTACCTTGCCTTTCGGCCAAAAACAGAGCCGAAGGGTTCTCGACCTCGACCAACCCTTGATCCTGCATTTCAAAAACGCCAATTTCATCAGTAGCGCCATAACGGTTTTTAACTGCCCGCAAAATACGGAAATGGTGGCCTCTTTCGCCTTCAAAATAGAGAACAGTGTCTACCATGTGCTCCAATACGCGGGGGCCGGCAATGGCGCCCTGTTTGGTAACATGGCCGACCAAGAACAATGTGAATCCCTTGCGCTTGGCCAGTTTGATAAGTTCATAACTGCAGGCTCTGACTTGCGCTACGCTGCCGGGAGTAGATTCAACTTCATCAAGATACATTGTTTGGATTGAGTCAATAACCACTACAGCCGCTTGAGATTTTTCCAAAGTGGCTACAATGTCTTTAATTTCCGTGGAGCTGGCCAATTTAACCGGAGATTTATCCAGCCCCAGCCTTTTGGCACGCAAGCGCACCTGATCTATCGCCTCCTCGCCGGAGATGTAATAAACCTCTCTGCCCTCCGGCTGATCGGCTATTTTGGCACAGGCCTGCAACAACAAAGTCGATTTACCAATACCGGGGTCGCCGCCGACTAAAATCACCGAGCCGGAAACCAAACCGCCGCCGGATACGCGATCCAATTCTTTAATGCCGGTGCTAAGCCGCGACAGATGTTCGCTGGCACCGCTTAAAGGTACAAATTCAATAATATTGCCCTTGGATTTTTTGGGATTAAAATTGGAAAAACCTTCTCCGCCCACAGTCTCTTCAATAATGGTATTCCACTCGCCGCAGGCATCGCATTTGCCCTGCCATTTGGGATAAACCGAACCGCAGTTTTGGCAAACATATTGCTTATTGTCCTTCTTGGCCAAACTAGACCTCCACTTTTATCGGCCCCTGAGAGCATCCGTTAATAAACTGAACCACATAAGGGTTATCGGTGCGATCCATCTCTTTAACCGTACCCTGCCATACAATTTTGCCTTTGTAGAGCATGGCGATACGGTCGGCAATCTTGCGGGCAGAAGTCATATCGTGGGTAATGGTCAAAGCAGTGGCGCCCAAACCTTTAACCGATTCAATAATCAAGTCATTAATAACATCGGACATTATCGGATCCAAACCTGTGGTCGGTTCATCAAAAAAGATAATTTCCGGTTTGGAAGCAATTGCCCGCGCCAAGCCGACACGCTTTTGCATACCGCCGGAAAGCTCGGATGGAGATAAATCGGCAACATCAGGAGCCAGACCAACGGAACGCAAAACCCGAATAGCCTCATTCTTGGCATTTTTCTTGTTCATACCGCGGTTTTCAACCAGATCAAAGGCAACATTCTCCCATACGCTCAAGCTGTCAAACAGAGCGCCGCCCTGAAAGAGCATACCCATTTTGGAGTGGAGTTTTTCTTTGTCTTCTTCGCTAATACCGACAACTTCCTGCTCGTCTACCAGAATCGAACCTTCATCTGGCGTCAGCAGTCCTTGAATGCACTTGATCAGAACCGATTTTCCGGTACCGGAACCGCCGATAACCACCAAGGATTCACCTTTGGCAATCTCCAAATCAACGCCGTCAAGCACAACTTTGCGGCCGAACGCTTTATGAAGATTGGTAATTTTTATTTTGGTTTCACTCATTTTACACTCCACAAAAGCTATTTAGAGAAGAACAGTTCGGTAATTACATAGTTGAATATCAAGATCAGGATAGATGCCGAAACCACCGCATTGGTTGTGGCTGTGCCGACACCCTGAGCGCCGCCCTTGGACTTGTAGCCGTTGTAGCAGCCCATAATTGAGATAATAAACCCAAATACGGCAGCCTTTACCAAGCCGGTGGTAATATCAATTGACTGCAGATTTTGCAAAGTTGAATTAATGTAGTTGGCAGGGTTAAAGCCCAATTTATAAACGCCGACAACATAGCCGCCGAAAATACCGATAATATCGCCCAACAACACCAACAGCGGCATAACAATCAGTCCGGCCAATACCCGGGGAGTGACTAAATACTTAAAAGGATTGGTAGACAAAGTTACCAAAGCATCTATTTGTTCAGTTACTCTCATGGTACCGATTTCCGCAGCCATAGCGGCACCGATACGGCCGGCAACCATCAGCGCCGAAAGCACCGGAGCCAGCTCGCGGGTAACAGAAATCAAAACTACCGAGGCAACAGCGCCTTCAGCGCCAAAACGCATAAAACCGGAATAGCTCTGCAAGGCAATAACCATACCGGCAAAAATAGTCGTAAGCCCGACTACCGGCAGAGAATAGAATCCCATATCTACAACTTGCCGCCATAAATTGCGCCAATATACCGGCGGCGTAAAGCAGTTATAAACCGCTTGAGCCACAAACAACGAAAATTCACCAAGGCTGGAAAAGAACTTTACCAGCGGCTGCCCCTGACGGCGCAAAAAATTTTCAGCAGATTTTACAAACATTTTCTTTCTTTCAGATAGATTAAAATTCTGTTTCATTCTAGAACTTTTGAGGCAAAAATCAACCGCTAAGCGACAAATCCTCACAGCATAGTCAGCGCCGCCAATACCTTGGCCGGAGTTGAAGCCTCTTGCACGCAAAGCGTAATTTGCGGAATACTTATTCCGCCAAACTCAAAGAATTTTTCTTCAGGCATACGCTCCATTTGCGAAGTATTTTCGGCCAACTGAACCGCCAGACAAACAACGGCGGAAGTTGACGGCAGTTTTACAATGCCTAAACCGCGCACCTCCAGCTTGTCTTTGAGAATAGTCGGAGCAACAGCCTTTATCTTACCGTCAGAAACACTTAAATTAACTCGATCATCAGCAACCAGCTTGGCGCCATGTTCCATAATCAGGCGCAGGCAGACATCGGATTTGCCGCTGCCGGACTGCCCGAAAAAGAGGATGCCCTGATTTTTGTATGCTACGCATGAAGCATGTATATTGGCTTTCATTTAATTCTCCAATGCCGCCAGACGAGATTTCTTTTCGGCAGAATTTACGGTTATTGTCAGTTTGCGTCCGCTGCCCTGAGGCACTATCTCTAACTTGAAAATATCCCGCGGCAGATAAGGCGACATTTTATCGGGCCATTCAATCAGGCAGACGCCGGAATAAAGAGCATCTTCTACCCCAATTTCAAATATCTCGTCGGGAGATTTTAGGCGATACAAATCAAAATGATAGATATCAAAATCCGGAGCCTCATAAGTCTGCAGCAAAGTAAAAGTCGGACTGGGAACCTCGCCGCTGCCGCATAACTCTTGCACAAAGGCTCTGGCCAACACACTTTTGCCCATGCCCAAAGTGCCATACAAGGCAAAGACATCGCCTTTGCGCGCCAGATGAGCCAGTTTTTGTCCGATTAAAACCGTGTCTTGTTCTGTCGGAAGATTAAGTTCCAAAGTTTCAGCCATCAGCAATTATCCGAACGGATTTATAAAGGTGCGTTTGCGCTTGGGCTGCTGGTTAATGATTTTGATTTTGGGCTTGCGCGCCTGAATCTTGCGCCAATCCCACGGCATATAAAATTCACCCTGCCACAAACCGCGGGCATTGTTTTGCGCCTGAATCTGATAAGGCATGTATACATTGGTATGTTTTTCATAAACCACCGCCCAGCCGGCATTTACCAAAGCCGCGCCGATATCATAAGCCCCCAAAGAGCAGACGCCGAGCATATTCCCCTTGGCATCTTCCTGCATTACCCGGCACTCCAACTCATAATCCTGCAGCCAGCTTTTGAGCCATGCGGCGGCCTGCTGCCCGCAATGATAAGGACGCCCGTTTTTGTCGGCGCAAGTCTGATTATTTTCCGGAGCATCAATACCAAAGAGGCGGAAGTGCTTGCCGGCAATAACCAAAGTATCGCCGCTTATAACTTTGGCAGAGGAATAAATTGCCGGATAATTGCGCGGATTAAAAGATGATTGAGCGCTGCTGCCCTGCGAAGAGCCGCCAAACAACTTGCTCAAAAAGCCGCCTTCTTCCGATTTGGGCTGACTGGCAGCAACTTGAGCACAACTCCGCGGATCACACGGCGGCTGAGCTGCAGTTTCAGATATCTGTTCGGTTGCCGGAGAAGAAAAACTTTCGGAAATCGGAGTATCAAACTCCTCTTCATCCAACAAATTCAGCTTGGCGGAAGCTACTGTTGCCTGAGAAGAAGCCGCTCCCTGCCCCAAAAAACTCTTAAGGTTAGCACCGACATTGCCGACCCCGCCGCTAAAAGCACCGATAGCATAGAGGATAAACACCAAAATTGCTGCAATCAGAAAGATAGAAGGCAGGCAGCCCATGGCACGCCAAGCCATTTTGGCAAAAATATAAAGGACAACCAGACCGATAATCAGCCCCAAAAAGCCGCCGCCCTGCAACAAAGTACTCTGGCTTTGAGTTCCGGCGCCGCCAAGCAGAATCAAAAACAACGCGCCCAAGCCCAGCAAAACTTTTTTCAAGAAAAACATGGCGATATCCCTCGGTAGTTTGATTGCTCTATGCAAATTAAAACATAGATTATTAATTTAATCCAACCTTTTTTTGTTACAATATTCTTTTTTTGTAAATATTCCCTTAACCGCACAACACAAGGCAAACAAAAAAGGCCGCTTGAAAGCGGCCTTTGCTTAATCTGAATGCAGATTACTTTTTGAGCTGAGAAGCAACTTCGGCAGCGAAGTCTTCTTCTTTTTTCTGCAAACCTTCACCAAGTTTGAAACGAACATAACCGGTCAATTTGATGTCAGCGCCAAGCTCTTTGGCAGCATCGGCAATCACCTGTTTAACCTTCTTGTCCGGATCCATAATATAAGCCTGTTCTTCAAGAACAACCTCTTCATAGTATTTGCGAACACGGCCTTCTACCATTTTCTCAATGATGTTTTCCGGTTTGCCGGAAGCTTTAGCCTGCTCGGCAAAAATAGCTTTTTCATGAGCAACAGCTGCCGGATCAACGCTCTCAATATTCAAAAACAGAGGAGCAGAAGCTGCAACATGCATGGCAATATGTTTGCCCAATTCCTGCAATTTGGCTTTGTCAGCGGTGGATTCCAGAGCTACCAATACGCCGATTTTGCCGATATTCGGACCAGAAGCGCTGTGAATGTAGGAAGCAACTACGCCGTCATTAACTTTCAAAACGGCAGCGCGGCGCAAGTTCATGTTCTCGCCGATTTTGGCAATCATATCAGTCAGGCGCTCTTCAAAAGTTTTGCCGCATTTCGGGCAATTAAAAGACTTCATGCTGCAAACATCGCCTTCATTTTTCAGAGCGACAATTGCGGCATCAGCAACATATTCTTGGAAGATTTCGTTTTTGGCAACGAAGTCGGTTTCGGAGTTTACTTCAACAACCGCACCTTTGTTACCTTCAACACAAACCGAGACCAAACCTTCGGCAGCAATACGGCTGGCTTTTTTGGCAGCGGTAGCCAAACCTTTTTTGCGCAGCCAGTCAACAGCATCATCCATATTGCCGTTTGCTTCTACCAAAGCTTTTTTGCAATCCAGCATTCCGGCGCCGGTGGTCTCTCTCAACTCTTTTACCTGAGCGGCAGTAATTTCCGTCATTTTTAATTCCTTCTTTTCTGATTTTAAGACTTTGTGGTGTCTCAAGATTAAAATGCGGCGATATTAAACGCTTTTGCAAGTGTTAATACCGCCGCAGGTTTAGATAATATTTCTAAAATGGTTTAGAACTATTCGGCAGTTGCCTCAGCAGCGGCTTTTTTGGAAGTTCTCTTGCGAGCCGGCTTTTTAGCCTCTTCTTCCTCTTTCTCAACCATTTCTTCAACCTTTACGCCCTGAGCGGCAATCTGAGCAGACATACCGTCCAGAACAGCGGCAGATACCATTTCAGCATAGAACTGAATGGCGCGGATAGCATCATCGTTACCCGGAACAGGCAAATCTACAGATTCCGGATCAGCATTGGTATCACAAATACCGATTACGGGAATACCGAGCTTTTTAGCTTCTTTGATTGCCAAAGATTCTTTGCAGGTATCGATAACGAACAGCAAATCAGGCTGACCGCCCATGTTCATGATACCGCCAAGCTCTTTAGCCAATTTTTCCTGTTCTTTCTTCAGGTTCAACTGCTCTTTCTTGGTGTAGCCTTCATAATCGTTCTTCTCAGCCATTTCGTTCAATTTAACAAGACGAGAGATTGATTTGTGAACGGTTTTCCAGTTGGTGAGCATACCGCCGAGCCAACGCTGGTTAACATAGTATTGTCCGCATCTTTCGGCGTTTTCTTTGATGATGTCCTGAGCCTGACGTTTGGTGGCTACGAACAGAACCTTACCGCCGTTGGCAGCAATCTCACGAGTGGTGGCCAATGCAGTGTAGAGCATCGGGTAAGTTTTCTGCAAGTCAATAATGTGAATATTGTCTTTTTTGCCGTAAATATACGGAGCCATTTTCGGGTTCCAACGACGAGCGTGGTGACCGAAGTGCACGCCGGCTTCAATCATCTGGCGCAATGTAAATGTAGGAAGGGTCATTTATATATCCTTTTCCGGTTAGACCTCCGCAGATTCTCTTGAGCCCTCAGGCACCGGAGCGAAACAGACCATCTGTCCCGTTAAATCTGCGTGTGAAATTATGAATCGGCGGGATTGCCGGTTCGTGTGCATATTTATACTTAAAAGATTATTTTGGCAAGTATTTTTTGAAAAAGCATTACAAAAAAAGCAACAAACATCGGCCAGGCATGACGCCTTTTGCCAACGGTTTTGGACGCGCCGGCACAATGTTTGCGCTGCTTTTCTTGTGAATCGCCGGGAAATTGTGCTTGTTTTGGGCGTTAAAATGTTCTATTTTAGGCTAAATTTAGGTATTTTGAACAGAGGATAACAATGGCTGACTTATTTGAAGCAACCACACCGGCAGCTAGTGATTACAGCGCCAACAGCATTGAAGTTTTGGAGGGTTTGGAGCCGGTAAGACACCGTCCCGGCATGTATATCGGCGGAACCGATGAAACTGCGCTGCACCATTTGGTGGCAGAAATTTTGGACAACTCAATGGATGAGGCGGTTGCCGGTTTTGCTAATAAAATTGAAGTTTCCATGAACGCCGATTATTCGGTTACCAATGCCGATAACGGACGCGGAATCCCAGTTGACCCTCACCCTAAATATCCCGGAAAATCAGCTCTTGAGGTTATTATGACCGTGTTGCACTCCGGTGGAAAGTTCGGCGGCAATGCCTATAAGGTTTCCGGCGGATTGCACGGCGTGGGATTGTCGGTTGTTAACGCTTTGTCCGAAAAACTCACCGTAGAAATAGCCAGAGATAAAAAACTCTACCGGCAGGAATATTCCAAAGGATATCCGATGGGACCGCTGGAATTGATTGGCAACGCGCCCAACCGCCGCGGCACCTCCATCACATTTAAGCCGGATCCGGAAATTTTCGGGGCAACGGCAAACCTGCAGCCGAACCGGATTTATCGCATGGCACGCTCCAAGGCATTTTTGTTCAAGGGAATCCATATTAACTGGAAATGCGCACCTGAAGTTTTGGGCGAAGGAGAGGCTACACCTACAGAGGCAGAGCTCTGCTTTCCTAACGGCGTGTTGGATTTTTTGAATTATCAGATAGGCGCACGCGCCACCATTAACCGCAAACCGTTTTTCGGCGAGGCGGAACTTGCTAATGACGAAGGCAAGGTAGAATGGGCAATCACCTGGCCGGAAGATGAAAACGGTTTTTGCAACTCTTATTGCAACACGGTTATCACTCCGCAGGGCGGAACTCACGAAATCGGCTTTAAATCAGCGCTTGTCCGCGGATTAAAAGAATATGGCGAAATGGCAAATGTCAAAAAAGCCGCGAACGCCACCGCAGAAGACTTTTTGAGCGATGCCTGCATCATGCTTTCGGTATTTATCAGAGATCCGCAATTCCAAGGGCAAACCAAAGATAAGCTGACTTCCAACAAAGCTATTCGGCTGGTAGAATCTGCAGTTAAAGATTCTTTTGACCACTGGCTTTCTTCCGACCCGGAAAACGCCACTGCCCTGTTGGAATATGCAATTGACCGCGCTGAAGCCAGAAAAAAGAAAAAAGAAGAAAAAGTGCAAAACCGCAAAACCCCGACCAAACGTTTGCGGCTGCCCGGCAAATTGGCCGACTGTTCTCAGGCGGCGGCCGAAGGAACAGAGATATTTATTGTTGAGGGTGATTCCGCAGGCGGCTCAGCCAAACAGGGACGCGACCGTTTTACCCAAGCAATTCTGCCTTTGCGCGGCAAAATTTTGAACGTGGCCAGCGCCAGTTTGGACAAGATTCTGCAGAACCAGGAAATTAAAGATATGTGCGAGGCTCTGGGCTGCGGAGTTAAGGAGAATTATAAAGAAGAAAACCTGCGCTACGAAAAAATCATCATTATGACCGATGCTGATGTGGACGGCGCGCATATTGCCTCTTTGCTGATGACTTTCTTCTACCAGCAAATGCCAAAGCTGATTGAAAACGG
The DNA here is from genome assembly GCA_050875025.1 of Alphaproteobacteria bacterium. GTDB lineage: Bacteria > Pseudomonadota > Alphaproteobacteria > RF32 > CAG-239 > CAZU01. Next base: position 1,508 of record JBNMLW010000014.1, on the reverse strand, counting down.
CCACTTATTTATTGCAACGCCGCCGCTTTATAAAATTGCGGTTGGCGGCAAAAACTACTATGCCCTTGATGATGACGACAAAGATAGAATTTTGGCCAAGGTGGTAAAAGGCAACCAGAAACCGGATATCAGCCGATTTAAGGGATTGGGAGAAATGAGCGCCCTGCAGTTAAAAGAAACCACCATGGATAAGAAAAACAGACTGCTTTTGCGGGTAATGATTCCGTCTACCAATACCGAAGAAGGCAAAGAAGAGGCTTTTGAAACCCGCCGTATGGTAGACCGCCTGATGGGTAAAAATCCGGAAACCCGATTTAAGTTCATTATTGAACGGGCAAAATTTGTTGACGATTTGGATATCTGATGATCCGCTGTTCTCAGCCGTCTGACGCACAAAAAATTGCCAACCTGTGGCTAGAGGCATCTCTGCAGGCGCATAGTTTTATACCTGCCGATTATTGGCAGCAAATGCAAAGTTCGGTTATCAGGCATTATCTCCCCAATACGGATACTTTTGTATTTGAAGACAAGCACCAAATAAAGGGATTTATCAGCGTGGCGGACGGAAAGCACATCGGAGCTTTGTTTGTGGCGCCCAAATACCAAAACCGCAAAATCGGGCGCAAGTTGCTTAAATATACGCAACGCAAATATCCGCTGTTGAGTTTGAATGTCTTTGCAAAGAATCTGCGGGCTTTGTATTTTTATCAGCAAAACGGCTTTAAGATTATTGCCGAAACTATTGAACCGTCCACGAAAGAGCCAGAATTGCAAATGTGCTGGGGGCTCGGTTGTAAAAGCGGTTTTAACAAACGTTATTATGGAGATTCATAATATGACCGAAAAAGAAAAAATGCTTAGCGGATTGCTCTATAATGCCGATACCCCTGAACTCCTTGAGGAGCGCACACTGGCTGCCAAAATGTGTTTTGAATATAATCATACCTCCCCTGACAATGAGGCAGGCGGACAGCAAATTCTCAATCAGTTGCTGGGTAAACTAGGCACCGACAGCCGTATACAAAAAAACTTTTTCTGTGACTATGGATACAATATTGAAATCGGCAACAAATTCTTTGCTAATTATAATTTGGTGATTTTAGATTGCGCCAAAGTCACAATCGGCGACAATGTGTTTATCGGCCCCAATGTCGGCATTTATACCGCCGGGCACCCGCTTGACGGAGCCGAAAGGCGGCAAGGGCTGGAATTTGCCCAACCGATAACTATCGGTAATGATGTTTGGATTGGCGGAAATGCCGTTATTTTGGGCGGAGTAACAATCGGCAGCAACTGCGTAATCGGCGCCGGCAGCGTTGTTACAAAAGATATCCCCGATAATTCAATTGCGGTCGGAAACCCTTGCAAAATAATAAAAAAGATATAATTTGCATAAAAAATATTGACATTTGCAAATTGTTTTCATATATTCGCCTTGAACTTGGGGTTATAGCTCAGCTGGGAGAGCGCTTGAATGGCATTCAAGAGGTCAGGAGTTCGATCCTCCT
>JBNMLW010000013.1:0-11508 GCA_050875025.1 Alphaproteobacteria bacterium | reverse complement strand
CGCTGGCACAAAACGGAAAGCACTATATGTTCATTGCCGACTATCACGCAATTAACGCGGAGAAAGATCCGGCGGTTTTAAACCAGAAAACACGCGAGATTGCCTGCATATATCTGGCAGGCGGAATGAATCCCGACCAGACATTCTTTTATCGCCAGTCAGATATCCCTGAGATTCCGGAAATTACCACCATCTTATATGCCTACACTCCCAAGGGTTTTATGAATAAGGCTCATGCCTATAAAGCGGCGGTCGATAAAAACCGCGCCGCCGGCAAGCCTGATGATGACGGCATCAACATGGGGCTTTATACCTACCCGACCCTGATGGCGGCAGATATTTTGGCTTATGACACCGATATTGTGCCGGTAGGCAAAGACCAAATTCAACATGTGGAAATCGCCAGAGATATTGCCGGCGCTATTAATGCCCACTACAATAAAGAGCTGCTGCACCTGCCGACTTATTATGCCGATGAGAATGTGGCGGTTGTGCCGGGAATTGACGGACGCAAAATGAGCAAATCTTATGGTAACGTGATCCCGATTTTTGAGGGCGACGCCGCAATCAAAAAAGCAATTTTTTCAATCAAGACTGACTCCCGCCCAATGGAAGAGCCCAAAGATCCGGAAGGAATTTTGGTTTATCAGATATACAAGGCATTAGCCAAACCGGAACAAGTTGCCGAAATGGCCGACGGGCTGCGCAACGGCAAACTCGGTTACGGGCACATTAAAAATATGCTGTTGGACGCAGTGATTGCCGAAGTTAAAGATGCCAGAGAAAAGTATAATTATTACATGGCACACTATGATGAAGTTGAAGAAATGCTGTCTGACGGCGCCGCCAAAGCCCGCCCGGCCGCACAAGCCACTCTAAAACGTCTTAAAGACGCAGTATTTGGAAGATAAAAAATGAAAAAATATCTGTTTTCAGGACTGGCAGTTATTGCCCTTTGCATTATCGGAGCAGCGGCTTTGCTGCTCCGTCCGGCACAAAAAAATGTAAAAAACACTGCGCCGGCAGAGCTGGCAAGCTGGATACAAGATGCTGACAGCGCGGTCTTTGAAACCGATAAAAATTATTTCTATGTCCAAGAGGCAATCGGCTCAACCGGCGTCAAACTGCAAGCGCCGCAAAAAATCAGCGGTAATTTTGATTTGCGCTTTCAAGTGATGAGCCTGACCAGAAGAGCCGATATCCGCTTCAGCCTGAAAAAGGCACAACATATTTATGATATTGTACTCAGCTTTGACGCCAACACCAGCAAAGTGTATCTGCAAAAAGACAGTCAAAAACTGCTGGAAAAAGATGGGACACAAATCAATCCGGACATTTATTATGACTTCAACCTGACAAACGAAAACGGCAAAATAAGCTTTGCCGTCAATAACAACAACCTGCTGGATATGCAGCTTGACAATACGCCGTTTGATTTGGCGATTGAGCTGACCGGCGAACCGGATGATCCGGCGGCGATACAGATTCAAAACATGCAGATTTTTGAGCACTAGTCCGACAATTGTGACAAAGTATAACAATTTGCTTGCCAACGACCAGAAAACCGCTACAATTTTTTTGATACTTGAACTTTAAGTTATGAGGGATTTTGATGCTGTCTAAATTGTTTAAGGGTGAGCTCTCGCTGGCTGAGACTTTTTGGAAGTACGGCGTTTTGGGTCTGATTATCTTAAAACTGGCCGTGCAAGGTTTTGGATATTTATTGAACCAGCACCTGCAGGGGCGGACAATTTATAACTTCTTTTTCTACCACTTTAATCCGATTACCTCTTCCAAACTGAGCATATTATGGACATTGTGCTATGTTTCGGGACTTTTGGTATTGGCGGCTTATTCTTGGAATATTATGGTCGGCGTATGGAAAAGCGCCGGCAATTATGACAAAAGCCCAATCCTGGCGTTTTTGGCACGCGTCGGAATTATCGGCATGGTTATGTCAATTTGGAGCTCGGTTTTACTCAAAGTTGTGGCGGGGATTTTTTAGATGAGATATTTATTGGCTGTTTTAGTTTTGTTGGGTTTGGGCGCATGCACGGTTGGAGACCTTCCGCCGGAACGGCAGGCGTTGTATGATGCCAACAAACCGGATTGCAATAAAACTCCGGAAAAATGTATTCACGGTTATCCGTGGTAACAAAAGAGCCGCTCTTTAAAGCGGCTCTTTTTAATTTGAGATATTGCCGGCTAGGCAGCGCCGTTATCTTCGGCCAAAATGCCTTTTACCAAAATAAAACTCGGGGTGCGGCCATTAAAAGCATTGTTCTTTTTGGCCAGTTCAACAGCCTCAGCATCTTTGACGGCAGCCGCCGGACGATAGCCATGAGGCTTGGCGCTTGGCGCAACTTTGTTCTGACGAGCGCTGAGTTCAGCCTCCTGCTCCTTGGCCTTATCAACCTTTATCTCCTCGGGAGCTTTGAGAATCTTGGCCAGAATATCTTGAGTTTCTTTGGAGCGGCGGTTGGTATAAACTACATTTTGTTTCTCTGCCGGCAGCAAGGCCAAAATCTTTTCCAGATTGCCAAGCTGTTTGTTCTTCTTGATAAGGTTAATATCATCAACCACCAAAATATCGGTCTTGGACAAATCAACTTTGCCGCCCTCGGCTACCTCAACCAGCAAATCAGGAGAAGCAACAATAACATTGGCCTCGGAGGAAACATCTTCTTCACCCTGAGCATTTTCGCTGACTTCGTGATATTTGTTAAAAACGGCCAGCTGGTCAGAAATCATAACCGAACATTCGGAATTGGGAGTAACGATAAGAATTGTTTGAGCTTTTTTGCGGCTGATGATATCCAAAAGCGGCAGCACATAAGACATGGTCTTGCCGCAGCCTTGCGGAGCAATGGTAAAGACATCTTTGCCTTCCAGAATTGAGGGAATGACATCTGCCTGCACGGTAGTCGGCTCCTTGATGCCAAATTCATCAATAGCCTTAATGGTTTGTTCGCTCAAACCCATATCGTAAAAATTCATTATTTTGACTTCTTTCAAAAGATTAACATTGCTGTTGATACTAAGAATTTTATGCCCTGAAGTCAATATAAATTTAATCGCCCTTGCCGCTGACGCGTTGATACAATATCTGCTGTTTGGGGATATGATAACGCTGTTCATCTTTGATGGAAGTAACGCGGCTGATAAAGTTCTGATGATATTTCTCGGGAATACGCAGCAAATGCAGTTTGGCATTCCAATATTTGCCCATTTGCGCGGCATCGCCGGAAAGATAGCAGCCGACATCGCTCAGATGATTGTGTTCCGCTCCGCTGATAATCCGGTCAATAATCTCGGTGCGCATGGCGATTAAATCTTTGTCAACCGCGTGTTCATTGCGATAGCGGTACAAACCCGGCAGCAAACCGTTGCACAAAAAATACGGGCAGTTAAATCCTTTGGTATTATCAGCGCTAACCCGCGGCCCGCTTATAAACGGCTGCAAGTCGATAATAAACAGGCGCTGGTCATTGGCCGAATACAAAATATTGCCCAAATTGGTGAACAACCCGCCGCCGACATCTATGGTATTCTTTTTGGAAGAAAGATAATGAAGGTCATTGTAGATGATATCCAGCGCTTTGTTGGGAATTTCCAGAATCTTTTGGGTCATAACGCGGGTTTTAATCAAAGCCTCTTCCGAATTTAGCTTCATACCGCCGGAACGTTCAATTTCATAAGAAAATCCCGGAACATAGCGATTGATGGTAACCAAAGGAGAATCATCTTCTTTTTCTCCGGGATGACGGTAATAAGCCACGGTTTGCGCAAAGTTGCGGCCGCCGAAAATATCGGGCTGAATAACGAGCTCGGCCTCGCTCAAATATTGAAAGATTTTATCATCGGGAAGATCGCGAGACAGGCGAATCGTAAAGTGCGGGCTGGTATGGACCTTAAACACTCTGGCTTCTTCGCCCTCGCCAAGCGGAGGTTCGCTGACAGCAAAGATAATCTCGTCATTTGTGGGTAAAGGTGGTAAAGCCAATGGTGCCTCCGTTTTGTCAAGTGTTTTGTATTATATACCTTATTATCACGAAGATTTCAAGCCAAAATTTGACAAAAACCATAATTTTATACAAAAAAAGACACCCTATGCAGAGTGCCTTTTTCAGCAATCAAAATAACTTGATTTAGGCGCGGCCGTAAATATCCTCATAACGGACAATATCATTCTCGTCCAGATTGTCGCCGATTTGCACCTCAATAAACTCCACATCAGAATCTGTGTCATTTTGAATACGGTGTTTGGTCTCGACCGGAATAAACACATTCTCGCCGGCAGATTTGGAAATCTGCTCCTCGCCCAAGGTGATTACGGCAGTGCCCTTTACCAAAATCCAATGTTCGCTGCGGTGATGATGAAGCTGCAAAGACAACTTTCCGCCGGCAATAACCTTAATCCGTTTAACGCAAAAATTTGCCTCAGAATCCAAGACTTCCCATGTTCCCCACGGGCGGGTATCGTGGTCGCCGCGTTTGTAATTATTTGTCATTTTTTGCTCCTTCTTAATTAAGTTTTTACTTGATGTAAGCCAATATAGAGGCTATAAGTATTTTCGCAAGGCTAATTTTAAGATTGGTGGAAAAGAATGAAGTCACCGGCCATAAACCAAGCAATGGAAATTCTGCGTTCTCTGCGGGAGATTACCGAAACCGACGCAAGTATTTCTGAAAAGCTGGATAAGATTGTTACCATGATTGTACGGCAGACCGAAGCCGATGCCGGAGTTTGCTATGTGGCGGTTGATGACAATTACCTGGAACTTTTTGCCGCTTGCGGATATGCGCCGGATATTGCCCACAAGATATCTTTGCGGGTGGGCGAAGGGCTGGTGGGCGAAGTTGCCCAAAGCAAACGTTCATTGGTTGTCAATGACGTATGGAAAAGCCCGCAATTCTCCTACAAGCCGGAAATGGGCGAAGAACCCTTCAAGTCATTTATCGGGGTGCCGATTGTGCGCTGGAACCGAGCAATCGGCGTGTTGGCGCTGCAAAACAAAAAGAGCACCGAATATGCCGATAACCAAATCGGCATATTAGAAACTGTAGCAATGTTTCTGAGCGACTTTGTAGCGTCCGACGAGATGAGCGAATTTAAGAACGAACTGATAAAATCGCGCGGACAAACCGGAAAAGAAAAATACAAAGGAATCTCCCTAAGCAAAGGGTATGGCATCGGGCAAGCGGTTGTGCACCGGCGGCGGCAGACAGTAACCAAGATTTTTGCAGATGACAAAGAAAAAGAGCTGCGCAAACTGGAGATTGCCCATACCCAGATGAATCGGGATCTAGACGAGAAATTTAATTCTACCAAATTGGGGATTGGCGAGCATGCCGATATTTTAGATACTTATCGGATGTTTGCCCAGGATAAAGGCTGGTACCAGAAACTGGTTGACAATGTGAACAGCGGATTGACCGCCGAGGCAGCAGTCGAGCGGGCGTATGAAGATATGTGGAACCGCTTGTCCGGCACCAGTGACAGCTACCTTAAGGAACGTCTGCACGATTTGCGGGATGTGGCTGACCGCCTGCTTGGTTACCTGAGCGGCGACAAAAAGGATATTTCCTCACTTGATGCCAAAAATCTGATTGTGGTTGCCATGACCATGGGACCGGCAGATTTGATGGATTATGACTACACCAAAATCCGCGGTTTGATTATTGAAGACGGCACGCCGACAATGCATGTGGCAATTGTAGCCAGAGCATTGGGGATTCCGGTTGTTTCTAAAATCAAGGGTATTTATAACGAAATCAAAACCGGAGAGATGCTGGCGGTAGATGGCGACGACGGATATGTATACATCCGCCCCAGCGAGCCGGTACAGCAAAAATTTGCCGCCAAAATTGCAGCCAAAGAGGAACTAAAAGCCAAGCTGGCCGAACTGAAAAAACTGCCCGCAAAGACCAAGGACGGAACCAGAATAAACCTTTATTTGAACGTCGGTTTAGCGTTTGATTTGGATTATATTAAATCGACCAACTGCGACGGCATCGGACTCTATCGCACAGAAATTCCGTTTATGGCCTCTGACGAAATGCCCGATGTTGAAAAACAGACCGGATATTATCAGGAGCTGATGGATAAGGCGGGCAACAAAAAGGTGGTATTCCGCAGCCTTGATGTCGGCTCTGATAAGCTGCTGCCCTATTGGAGCTACAGCGGCGAGGACAATCCGGCAATCGGTTGGCGCTCAATCCGCATAACTCTTGACCGCCGCGCGATTTTGCGCAAACAGATGCGGGCATTTTTGCGGGCGGCGGCCGGCAAAGAACTCAACGTGATGTTTCCGATGATTACCAGCCTGTCGGAATTTACCGATGCCAAAGAAACCTTAATGCTGGAGCTGGAAAAAGAAAAACGCCGCAATCTGCCGGTGCCCCAAAAAGTCAATGTCGGGCTGATGATTGAAGTGCCGGCGGTAATCTTTCAGTTGGACGCCATTTTACAAGCGGCGGATTTTATCTCTATCGGCACCAACGATTTGGCACAGTTTGTTTTTGCCTGCGATCGGGGCAACCCTCGTTTGAGCGAGCGCTATGACGTGTTATCGGCACCATTTTTGAAAATTATGCAGGAAATTGTAACCAAAGCCAACAAGGCAAATGTTTTTTGCTCCGTATGCGGAGAAATGGCCTCCAACCCGATTGAGGCAATGGCGCTTTTGGGGCTTGGGTTCCGCAATCTCTCAATGTCCGGTTCGGCGTTCGGCAAGGTTAAGAGCATGGTTCGCTCCATAAACCTTGACGATATTGAAGATTATATCAAAACGCTGCTGAAATCCGACCGCCGCACACTGAGACCGCAATTAATTTCATACGCCAATGATCACGGTATTGAAATTTATTAAAAAGTGTGCAACAATCAGCCTAAATTTCGAGTCTTACAAAGGAAAAAATCGTGAAAAAAACCAAAGCCAGCCCGGATGCCCCGATTGAGGCAGAAATAACCGAAGAGACAATCAAAGCAGAAGAAGCCAACAACGGATCTGCTGCAGAAGAGAAAGTTGTTAACAAAGTCGGCAGCCTGCTGAAAGAAATGCGCCTGCAAAAAGGCCTGCGCCTGATTGATGTGGCAAAGCGCCTGTGCATCCGCAAAATATATCTGGAAGCAATTGAAGAAAGCAATTATAAAGGTATTCCGCCGTTCCCGTACGGAGTTGGCTTTATTCGTTCGTACGCCGATTTTTTGGGGCTGAACAGCAGCAACATTGTTGAGCTTTATAAAGAAGAAACCAACACCGGCAATGACAAGGACATGTATGTGTTGGAGCCGCAAAGCGAGGCAACCGTTCCGAACCGCAAGTACCTGATTATCAGCCTGCTGGCAATTATCTTGATTTATGTGCTGTGGTCGGTTTATAACAACGGCGCGGAAGAAGAGGTTGTGCCGGAAGCTGTTGTAGTGGAAGAGCAAACCAATGATGAGATGCCGATTGTGGTTGAAGATTTTGCCGTAGCTCCGGAGACGGCTGAATCCGATGGGCAGGTTTCCGAAGTGGAACCGACTGAAGCCGAGACCGTTCCGCAAGTTACCATAACCGAGGAATCTTTTGTTGAGCCTAAAGCTGCGGCTGAAGAAGTTAAAGCCGAGCCCAAAACTGAGCAAGGCGTTGTTTTGAAAATCAAACAGGAATCTTGGATTGAGGTTAAGGACAACAGCAAGCTTTACATCAGCAAAGTATTGCTGCCGGGCAGCGAATATGTGGTGCCGGAAGGCGGAAAAGGCATGATTTTGTCAGTAGGCAAGATTGAAGGCGTTGATGTTTATGTCAACGGCAAACTGACTCAAGTTGCCAAACCGGGTAAAAAAACCAATATCCCGTTGGATCCGTTTTTGACGGAAGCTCATTAGCAGACTAATTTCAGAAAGAGAAACCAGCCGGCTCGATACGCGGCTGTTTCTCTTTTTTTATAACCATTTAATTGACAGGAAAACAACACAATGAATTTTGCAGAAAAATTGGCTAATGTAGTAAACCGCTATCAGGAAGTAGAGGCGCTGATTTCCGAACCGAACATATCTTCTGATGAGCTGGTAAAGATGAATAAGGAACTGGCAACACTGGCTCCGGTGGTAGAAGCTATCAACAACTTCAACAAAGCCGAACACGATATGAACGATGCCAAAGTCATGATGGACGACACTTCTTTAGACAAGGAGATGCGCGAGCTGGCAGAGGCCGAATATTATGAGCTCAAAGAAAAGATGCCGGATTTAGAGAAAGAAATTAAAATCCTGCTCATTCCCAAAGATGCCGAAGACGAGAAAAACGCTATTTTGGAAGTGCGCGCTGGAACCGGCGGTGATGAGGCGGCCTTGTTTGCCGGAGTGCTGTTTGAGATGTATCAACATTATGCCCAGCTGCAGGGATGGAAGTTTGAAGTTATGGACTTGAGCGAAAATGAAATCGGCGGCTATAAAGAGGCCACCGCCTCAATCAGCGGCAAAGACGTGTTCTCCAAACTTAAGTTCGAATCCGGCGCCCACCGCGTGCAGCGCGTGCCGGTTACAGAATCGCAAGGGCGCGTGCATACGTCGGCAGCCACGGTAGCGGTGCTGCCGGAGGTTGAGGAAGTTGATATCTATATTAACCCGGCAGATATCAAGATGGAGGCTTATCGCTCCTCCGGCGCCGGCGGGCAAAAGGTTAATAAGACCAGTTCGGCGGTGCGCATCACTCATATTCCGACCGGAATTGTAGTTGAATCTCAAGAAGAGCGCTCTCAGTTCAAAAACCGCGATAACGCAATGCGCAAGCTGCGCGCCAAACTCTACAACGCGCAAAAAGAAGCTGCCGATGCCGCCTACTCGGAGAAGCGCAAGCTACAAGTCGGCAGCGGCGACCGCTCTGAGCGCATCCGCACTTATAACTATCCGCAAGGACGCGTTACCGACCACCGCATAAACCTTACACTCTATAAACTTGATGAAGTGGTGAGCGGCGATGCTTTGGGCGAAATCATTGATGCGCTGATTGCCGAGGATCAGGCGCAAAAACTGGCGGAATTGGATTAATTATTCCAATCGGCAAATATATATAGTGCAATAACCCGCATATTTTCGTTGTCTGAAAATATGAATCCGTTTATGATGTTTGAAGTTTAGAGGATTCATTAATGGCTGAGCCGAAATTTATACATCTGCGGGTGCATACCGCTTATTCGCTCTCGGAAGGAGCAATGAAGGTGCCTGCCCTGATGCACAAGCTGCATGATCAGGGAGTGCCGGCGATTGCGGTTACGGACACGGCCAATATGTTTGGCGGCAAGGCTTTTTCCAAATATGCCTCTGATGAGGGCATTAAACCGATTTTGGGCTGCCAGTTTTATCTGCGCAATCTGGATGCCGATGATGTGCTCAAAGCCAAAGGGCGGATTATTGATCCGGATAAAATTGTGCTGTTGGTAATGAATGCCGAAGGCTATGCCAACATTATGCACCTGATGAAGTTGTCTTATCTGGACAACCCGCAAGCCGGCGAAAAACCGCAAATCAAAATGTCTGACTTGGAAAAATACAATGCCGGACTGATTGCGTTGAGCGGCGGAGTTGAAGGGCAAATCGGACGCTTGCTGCTGGAACATCGCGACCAAGAAGCGGAAGATTGCACTATCAAATTGCATGAATTGTTTGGCGACCGTCTGTATATGGAAATTTCGCGAATCGGCTTAGATACCGAAAGGCAGACGGAAGATACTTTTATAAATCTGGCATATAAATACAATATTCCGCTGGTTGCTACCAATGAGGCTTTCTTTTTTGATGTTGATATGTATGAAGCCCACGATGCTCTGGTGTGCATTGCGGCCGGCGAATATGTGTCTAATGACAACCGCAAGAAATTTTCTCCCAACAACCGGCTGCGTTCCGAGGCCGAAATGGTTGAACTGTTTGCCGACTTGCCGGAAGCATTGGAAAGCACAGTCGACATTGCAAAACGCTGTTGCTATCTGTCGGAAAAAGTTAAACCGCTGTTGCCGATATTTGAGTGCCCCGGCGGTTTGACACAGGATGAATTTATTGACCAGGAAGCGCGCAAAGGTTTGGCTGCCCGCATGCAAAAGCATGTGTATTTTGAGGGCATGACGGCGGAACAAAAAGAAGAAATTGACAAGAAATATTATGCCCGTCTGGAATATGAGCTCAGCGTTATCAAAAAAATGGGGTTCCCCGGCTACTTCCTTATCGTGGCAGACTTTATCCAATGGTCTAAAGGACACGGGGTTCCGGTAGGCCCGGGACGTGGTTCCGGCGCGGGCTCAATTGTGGCTTGGTCTTTGCGTATTACCGATTTGGATCCGATTAAGCTGGATTTGCTGTTTGAGCGTTTCTTGAATCCGGAACGCGTAAACATGCCCGATTTTGACGTGGACTTTTGTCAGGAGAACCGCGGCAAAACAATTGAATATGTGCAGCATAAATACGGTTTTGACCATGTGGCACAGATTATCACCTACGGAAAACTGCAATCCAAGGCGGTTATCCGCGATGTGGCGCGCGTGCTGCAGATGCCCTACTCCCAAGCGGATAAGATTTCTAAGATGATTCCTCCCGGAGTGCAGGGCAAAAACCCGACATTGCAGGAATCTTTGGATCAAGTTCCCGAACTGGAAGAAATGCGGCAAAATGATCCGCAAATCAACAAACTGTTTGATATTGCCATGAAGCTGGAAGGCTTGTACCGCCATTCGGGCGTGCATGCTGCCGGCGTGGTTATCGGCGACCGCCCGCTGGATTTGCTGGTTCCGCTGTATAAAGATCCGCGCGCGGATATGCCGGTTACGCAATATGATATGAAATTTGTGGAAGAGACCGGCCTGATTAAGTTCGACTTTTTGGGACTGAAAACACTTACGGTTATTAAACGCGCGGTTGACTGGGTCAAAAAGACCCGCGGCATTGATTTGGATATGGAAAATGTGCCGCTTGACGACCGAGAAACCTATGAGATGCTGCAGCGCGGAGATACCACCGCGGTATTCCAATTTGAATCCGCCGGCATGAAAGACGTGCACAAACAAATTAAGCCTGACCGTTTTGAAGACCTTATCGCGATTGTTTCTTTGTATCGCCCGGGACCGATGGATAATATTCCAACTTATATTAAACGCAAGCACGGCGAGGAAGAAATTACTTATCTGCACCCTGCCCTGGCGCCAATTTTGGATGAAACCTACGGCATTATGGTGTATCAGGAGCAGGTTATGAAAATTGCCCAGGTATTGGGCGGATATACCCTGGGCGGAGCAGATAAACTGCGTAAGGTTATGGGTAAAAAAATGCGCGATGAGATTCCCAAACAGCGCAAAATGTTTACTGAAGGCGCAGTTAAAAATGGTATTGCCGAAGATATTGCCACCAAGATTTTTGACCAGATGGAAAAATTTGCGTCATACGGTTTTAACAAATCACACGCGGCGGCATATTCACTGGTTTCTTATCAGACTGCTTATCTGAAAGCGCACTATACCGTTGAATTTATG
>JBNMLW010000012.1:0-11521 GCA_050875025.1 Alphaproteobacteria bacterium | reverse complement strand
TGGTAGATCTTCGGCGTGTGCCGGAGCAATGGCTGCAAGCTGCAGCATAACCACTGCCGCCCATAGAACTTGAGCGCGAAATATGCTTTTGACTACTTTATACAGCTTCATCATTTTTCGCCTCCGTCCTGTTTGCCCTTATCTTCCGGTTTTGCCCCGGCGTCTTCCTTGGGCTGGTTGCGGGTTGCAAACTTATTATATGCTTTATCAGTTGCATTGCCGGCCTTTTTAACCGCTTGCCCTGCCTTTTCGGCAACTTTGCCCACCGCTTCAACTCCTTTGCCGGCAGCCTGCAGTGTTCCGCCGACTACCGAACCCAATCCCGGCACAACCGCATTAAGCCCTTGCGCGGCCTTGCCGACAGCCTGGATTCCTTTTCCGGCGGCAGCTCCCACCTCTCCGGCGGCTTTTGCGACATTGCCGGCTCCGCGCGCGGTTCTTCCGGCCAGAGTTTTAGATTTGCCATCGCCTTTGCCCAAAAAGTCTTGCGTGCGCCCTATAACCTTGCCGACAGCGCCGTTCACGGCTCCGTGGGCTAACCTGCTGCCCTGATATGTGGCCACATCGCGCGCCCAGCCGGCCGGTTTCATGGCTATGTCTTTCACTGCTTTGGTGGCGGCTGTGGCCAAATGGTGCATTGGCTGCTGGTCGCCAAAGGCTTTGTCAGGGAAGAATTTGTTGGCTAACTCCGGCACGGTTGATTTAATCAGCTTATAAGAATATAAGAAAGCAAACAAAATCAAAACAAAGGTAGTGCTGAAGATTGCCAGTTTATCCGAGGCATATTCCATATCAACCTGAGTATTGCCATCTGCCAGAGCTCCGGCATCCGCCAGCGATGCCGTATCCATAATTTTATATAATTTGGCCAGCCCTTTGGGCGCATTGGAGTCTGTTGTCTGTTCGGCGCTGTTATCGTCATCATAGCTGTAGACCGCGTCGGTCAGCAGCACCGTAAACGAGGTCGTGATTGCCAAAAAGGCAAATATCGCCGCCGACTTGGCAATAATTCCCACGCATACGCCGAATTTATCGCGGGTCAGGTCAAACGGCCACAATCCGACTACAATCGGCAGCGCAACTACCGCAAACCCGATTTTGAACGAGATATCCAGCAGGTAGTAGGCAATGGCTACTGTCAGCAACATTCCGGTGCACCAGATAAAGGCGCCCTCAATCCACATCCAGAAATTGGTGATGGTAAACCTCCAAGCATGCCAAGCGCCGCCTTTATCCAGAGTTGCGTAGCACATAATTGCATCGCCCAGCACCATATTTTCTGAAGTAATATCGCCGATAGCCTTGGTTGCGCCCAAAATGGAGTTCATCACCGCTTTGGACATAATATCCGTCGGCCCGGTATATTTAATATCCCCGATAGTCGGCGTTGTCAGCGGAGTATAACCTGAAGAAACAGAAACACCGGTGGCTATATTAGTCAGGTTAACAACGGCGCGGCTGGCTGCTGTCCAAGCCGATTCCGGACTGGTCGGCACATTTTGTCCGTGTTTAAATCCTGCAGGAAACTGGGCAATCGAAGAAGCATTGCAAGCGCCATCTACATATCGTATTTCGCCTTTTAACAGGTAGAGCGGGTCAATATGATGGCCGCCTTTTATAATCTCAAAGTGCAAGTGCGCACCGGTGCTGGCGCCGGTAGAACCAACAAAGCCAATAACTTGCCCTTGTTCAACTTGTGAGCCGTTGGGATGCAGTTTGGCAGATTCCGGCAACATGTGAAAATAGTTGGTAACCCAGCCTTTGCCATGATCAATTTTAGCATAGTTTCCGGCGCCTCCTTTCTGGTAGTTATACATCACTTTTCCAGGGCCGGAGGCAACTACCTTGCCGCCTTTTTTTCCAGAGGTTCCGATATCCAACCCTTTGTGGTTCCTATAGGTCTTATGAACCGGGTGAAAACGGCAACCGACCGGAGATGTCAGATGGCCTTCAAATACTGGTGGAATAATAAAGTTCGGGATATTTTCTTCGGCAAAGTTTTTTCCGGCTTGTTTGGCTAAGTCCAACGCTGCCTTGTCTTCTTCAGTTATCTCCTGCTTGACAACGGGAACCTCTTGCACCACCGGAGTGGTTACGCCGTAATCGCTAATTTCTTTATATTGTTCGTCAGTCAAATCCCAGTCAAATTCTTCTGTATAAGGTTTGATTTTGTCCTGATCCCAGAAGTTTTCGGCAATTTTGGCGCCCACGCCCATAATCGGGTTGATAAAATATTTGCCCACCATCGGCAGACCGGAGGTAATAAAGACATACGCCAAAGCAATCTTAAAGGCAAATTTCAACAGCTCATTTAAGATATTGCCCGGTTCCAGCTGGGTGAGGGAAGACACATTGCGCAAGCCCCACATCAACAGCCACATAACCGCGCCCAGCCCCAGCAGAATTAATCCTGCTTTTTGTGACAAACTATAGGCCTTGGAGGCCGCGGTCATAAAGGCTGAAGTGATTTTTTCCACCACCAGGCAAGACCAGCAGCCGGAGGTATATTTGGCGCGAATCTGGTCGACCGTCGGGCAATTGTCAAAATCTTCTGCCACCGATTGATTGGCTTCCTTAATATCTTCTACTCGACTAATGTCTCCTTGTTGTTTGGCAAATTCTTCTGCTCGTTCGGCTCCGACAGCATACAAATTATTTTTTGCGTAATCCAATATTGCCATTTGTTCATCGGCTGTAATTTCACCGTTTGTGCGCAAATTTGTAAGCTTCTCTTTAAGATCTTGCAACGTGTTTTCTGCTCTGGCATCTTGATAATTAAAGGCACCTCTTTTATTAAACGCCTTGCTTCCGCTGGTGCCGGTAAAATTAGACAAAGTCTGCAAAAGCTTGAGAGCATCTTTGGCATCACTATTGTCAATGCTTTTTAGTTTGCTTTCAATCTCGCTATTGAGCTCTACTTTTTCCTTGTCTTTATAAAATTCAGCAACAGCCATATTCTCTTCTGAAAGCTGTTCCATTTTAGCCTTACCCCGCTGGGCTGCGTATTCAGCAGCCGCATAATCATCAAGCGCCAAGCCTACATTAACCGAACTAATGGACAACACGGCAGCCAGCAGCAGAGCCAGGCTTTTGCCGCTCTTCAACTGAGAGAAAAATCTTAAAATGTCAAAGTGCATATTCATTAGTGTTTCCCTCTGCCTGCCAATGAGTCCATTCTTTCTTTCCATGCGCCCATGCGTTTAAGCGAGCGTCCAACGTCGGTTTTTTCATAGAAACCGGTTCTCTTAAGCATCCAGCCAAAGCCGCCGGTGATAATACCCAGCACAGTTTGCGCTGCAGCCTTAAGGTTTTGCTGGAATTTGGCGTCTATATGGGCGCCGATTAAAGATCCGGTCAGTGCTTGAGATACATTCATGCTGCCCCAAACCAAAAATCCGATCAGCAACAGGCACAATGTGGCAATGCTGATTTCCTTAAAATGCTGTTCCCGAGGCTGCGGATCAAAGATTTCTCCGTTTGCGGTTATCAGGCTGATAATGGCCAGCAGCGTGGTTGCCACAATAATTGAGAATGCCATCATAAACACTGCGGAATGCATAATATTGCTGAAACCGATTCCCGTCCATTTTCTGGTGGGACCAAAGGCATAAGCCATAATAAATATCGGCAGCATCAAAATCATCATGCCAAAGCGGAACACACTGTCCACCAAATAAAATACAAAGGCAAATCCCACGACATAGAATATGCAATATACCAGCAAACCGGTCACCCAGGGCAGGATTCCATTCATCGACATTGCCGTCAGTGCCATTTGCCGTCCAATACGCAGTTTATCAACCAAGGTGCAAATCATGCAGCTCATGGTCTCTTGGTATGCCGGCGGAAAGCCGTCTAAAGTCGCATTGGTATCAGCACCGACTGTGCAGGCAACGCTTGCTGATTGAAATGTTATGTCTTCGCCAAACACCCGTACGCTTTTAACTTCAGATTGAGCCAACGCCAAAATCTGGCTGCCAAACTCCAAAAACGCGCCATAAATCGGGAACAAAAAGTAGTTAACTACATATAATAATGTGCCGGATGAATACGCCAGATATCCGCAAAACAGGCAGATAAAAGCCTTTCGGACAATCTCGTTCCAAATTTCCGCCGGACTGGATTCGGTCACCGAGCTGACAAACTTGAGCAGGCGCAACGCTACCCAGATGGCAAACCCTATCATCATCAGGCTGAGCGAGCCGGCGCTCAAATTATTATATTGGGTCATAACAGTGCTGCCGATAACGGTATAAATCGTATCCAAAACATCGCCTTGCCAGCATCCTACTTCTTGCGGCGGGTCTTTCTCTATGGCCGTTTCCGCATCTTCAGCGCTAATAGCCTTAATGCTGTCGGCATCTTTTGAGCAAGCCGAAAGCGCCAGAACTACTGCCAACAGCATTAGCAGTACCTTTACTTTCTTTATAATGTTCCAAAACTTGCTCATGGTTCTATCCCTTATTATCTTTTATAGCCGCCGCGTTTTCTTCTGCGCGATCCGCCTTTGGCTTTGCGATTCCGATTGCCGCCGCGGTTTTGTGCCTTTAATGCCGCGTTAAGCTTCCGACTCACTTGCGCGCTGGCATTGCCGTTGCTTCCGGTTGCGGCAGCGTTCCCGTTTCTTTGCTGGTTGGCTTTTGTCTCGGCGCCGCTAGGCTGACCGGGATTCTCGTTTGCCGGCTCTGCTGCCTCAGGCTCCTCAACTGCAGAGGTATCGTCATTTATCTCGGCATCTTCAAAATCCGATTCGTTTTGTCTTCCCTCATTCAAGGTGCGGCTGGTCGCTGCTGCCGGCTGCCCGTTGCGGAGCTGCCCTTTATTCAGAACATTTTTCTTGTTAGGCGCACCCTCATTCAGAGTATTTTTATTGGTGGCGGCGTTTTGGGCGCTGGCCTTCTTTGCCCCCGGATTTTGCAAACTGCCGGAGGAGTCCGCCGGTTTGCTCTTCATGCTGCCGATATTTTGCGGATTCCCGCCTGCCGCGCCAGATGATTTGCCCATGCCGCGCAGCTTGCGGTATCCGGCGCCGATTGCCCTGAATGGGAGCGATGCAGCGCCCCTGATTGCTCTATCCGCCCGCTTGCCCACGGCATCAGTAACCGGTTTAGCCGCCCTAAGCGCCGCAGATTTGGTAAACGATGCGCCCATGGTCGCAATGCTCGGAGCAATGCCTTTGCCGGTTCCGCCGGCGGCAAATTTGTTGGCCAGCGGCGCCGCCTGGTTGGTAAACTTAAATCCGAAAATGCAGCAGAACAGCAAAATCATAAATCCAACCGCCGATATATCAGTCAGTTCTTTAAGCTTATCCTCATCTTGCCCATTTATTGCCAGCCCAATCTCATACAATGACCCGCTGTCGGTGCCGTTGGCCGTGCCCAGAGCCTCTTCAAGCAGGGTGGTGTTTACCCCCATAATCAAACCAATGAACAGGAACAAAAAGGCGCTGTTCATCAGCATGCCCACGCCGGTTGAGGTATAATTGCTGGTTGCCTTAAACGGCCAGGCGGCAATCATAAACGGCAGCAGTCCGCCCACCACGCCGATTTGCACAATTGCATCCAGCAGATAAAAGGCAAATGCCAAAGACAGCAAAAAGGCAAATACGGCAATTACCGCGCCCTGGACAAACATCTGGAAACCATCGCCGAACTTGTTAATTCCTTCTTTAAACATCATCAGGTTGCCGCCGGTGCAGACCAAAGATGTTCCGACTGTTTCCATAAAGGCAATTTGCTGTTGGATAGATACCACATATTTTTCCAGCTTATCATAAAGCTCCAGCCCGAAATGAGTGCCGCCCTTAACCGTACGTGCCTGTCGGGCGTATGAGCCATCCTCATTTTTGGTATCGTTGAACAAATTGGTGTATGTCAGCATATTTTCGCCAAAAGTCAGGCCGGTTTCCACAATCGGGTTAATCGCATATTTAAACACCTGTCCCGAATATTGCAGCAGTAAAAAGGCAATCAAAACCTTGTAGCTTTGCTTAATCAGGCCGCCTAAGAATTTAGGCGCGTCTTGCTTAGTGAGGGAGCTTACCTGTGTCAGAACCTGCAGTGCAATCCAAATTGCAAAGCCCAAAGCCAGCAGCACGGCAAAGCCGCCCGCCATTTTGCCAAAAGAGATATCAGTGATTCTGGCCACGCCGTCATATACCGTGCCAACCAGCGGGCAGAACATGCATTTTCTGTAGTTGTACAACTTAACCGGCAATACCTCGCACCCGCGAATCGCCGAATTAGAACTTTCTTCATTGGCGTATTGAACGCTGGCGCCTTCTGTATTAAAGAACATGCAATACTTATTATTCTTGCCGTCTGAAGAATGTTTCCAGCATACTTCTTTGTGGGTATGCGTAATTACAGAACCTCCAAAGGTTGTTGATTGGGTATATGATGTTGCATCACACCCTTCCGGCGCATCGGTGTAATGGTGCTTTCCTCTGAAAAAGTTAGTTAAAAATCCGTCATCATCTTCATATTCGCTAGCAACTGTATTTTTGCTGACACACACACATCTGAAACTTTCAGTTGTTGTTGAGCTCTGACTTCCAGGTCCGTTGCCTACAGAACGACTGGCAACACCTCTAATACATTTTTCAGTTTTTTTATTGCAGACCTGATTTTGGCAAGGAATATGGGTCTCCCAAAATTTTTCTGAATCTTCATCATCACTATTAGATAACTCTTTTAATGCAGCGTATCCTTTAGTTTTTCTGGCAAAATCAAAAGCAGATAAAGCTTCCAATGAATTTGCCGCTTCTTCAGAGGATTCATTCGCATAGGCACAAATCGGCAACGCTAAGCATAGTACTAGCGTAATTATCAGTTTTTTAAATATGTTGCCGTTTTGTTTCATCATTTGCCTGCATTCCTCCTCCCCCCTTTGACGGGGGAGGCTGGGTGGGGTGAATACTGCAGAACCTCAGGTTTGCCAAGATTCTCCACTGGTTGATTCTATCATACCATATAAATTACTTATAAATTGTTACAGTTTTTTGATTTTTTTATAAAAGTTGGGTACAAAAAAACTTGCAATTTTGTCTAAATATGTTATCAAAAATACGACACATAATTATTAATTCTAAAATCTATCATTATGAAAAAGTTTTTGTTTTTAATTGTAGCCCTTGCGGCTGTATTATGCACTTCGTGCAAGCCAAAGATTAATTATTTGGCAGGTTGTGACGTTATTTATATCGAAACCAAACAAGGCCGCTTGTATGGTGTAGAGAGTGATGGTATTATCCGTATCAAACCGGAGTGGGACAATATCGGCTATGGTGACCTTGACGGGCGTGTATATCAGGCTTGGAAAGGTGACAAGGTTATTCTGTTTGACCGTTGGGGTGAAATCCTGTGTGATACAACCTCTCTGGTTGGCAAAGATAAAAAAGAGATTCTCTATTCTGAAAATGCCCCCGGAACCGGAATGCCACAAATCGCTAGCAATGTTTTCACTTTGGTACATACCGAAAAAGGCGTGTTTGCGCTGTACTATGACGAAGATATAGCGTACTGGTATCAATATGGTCCATTTGCTGATTTTTGCGGCGGTGCTACCGGTTATATGTTTAAGGACAATGCAACTGGAAAATGGGGTGCCGCCAAGTATGGAAGCTGGATTGAAAACGAGAATCCTAAAACCGGAAGGGCACGTTGGCACTTCCGCTATGAATGGTTTGCCGTTTTGATACAGCCTCAGTACGAAAAAATAATTAGTATATCGTACAAAAAGCAGCCATCAGAAGGCGACTATCGTGGCTATTCTAAAGAAAGCGACATTAAATGGTATGCTTTTGACGGAACTCAGTGGCATGCGTTTGATTTCTTTGGGCAGCCGACTAAGGTTAATAACTCTGAGCTGGCAATGGTTAGACGTTTAAAACCGCATCAAGGCAAGGTAAAACTCACAAATATCGGTGATCTTATTACACAGCGCATCGGTACCGAAGAGGCATCTTGGGTGATCATCAAAACATCTGGGCCGCTCATAAATTAGTTATTCCGCTAAGGTGCAAGTAAACAAAAAACGCTCTCGCAAGAGGGCGTTTTTTGTATGTTAGGTTTTAAAAAGTACAAAAAAAACTTGCAATTTTGTCTAAATGTGCTATCACAAAAGCAATACCTTATTATTAACCCTAAAATTTATCATTATGAAAAAGTATTTGTTTCTAGTTGTTGCCATTGTGGTTGCAGTGTGCACTTCATGCAAGCAGGAGCCAAAGATTAAGCATTTGGCCGGATGTGATGGTATCGTTATTGAGACCAAAGAAGGCCGCCTGTATGGTATGGAACGCGATGGTGTTATTCGTCTCAGACCTGAGTGGGATAACATCATCTATGGTAACCTTGACGGGCATATATACCAGGCCTGGAAGGGTGACAATGCCATCTTGTTTGACTATTGGGGGAGAACTTTGTGCGATAGCATTCCTCTGGTAGGCCGCGACAAAAAGAAGATTGTCTATTCTGCGAATACTCCCGGAACCGGAATACCTCAGAATGCCGCCCGCAACTTTGCTCTGGCACACACTGAAAAAGGCGTGTTTGCGCTTTTCTTTGACGAAGATATCACTGATTGGTATCAATATGGTCCATTTGCTGATTTTTGCGGCGGTGCTACCGGTTATATGTTTAAGGATAATACAACCGGAAAATGGGGTGCCGCCAAGTATGGAAGCTGGACCGAAAATGAAAATTCGTCAACCACTTGGGACAAGTGGAAGTTCAGTTACGAACGCTCAGCTGTTGTGCTGCAGCCTCAATACGAGCAGATAATTAGTGTTTCGTATAAGAAAGAGGGCTCAGAGGCAGATCCGCGAGGCTATTCTCAAGAAAGCGATATCAAATGGTATGCTTTTGACGGAACCAAGTGGAATGCATTTGATTTCTCCGGCCAGCCGCTTAAAATGAACAAATCTGAGCAGACAAAGCTGACGAAGCTGAGAAAGCTGAATCCGCGCTTGGGCAAAGCAACCCGAAACGATGCCGGTGAGTATGATACACAGCGCATCGGTACCGAAGAGGCATCTTGGGTGATTACAAAGTAATTGCTTAGACGCTCTGAAATCAAAAAACGCTCTCGCAAGAGGGCGTTTTTTTATTTATGCGATTTTTAAAGTACAAAAAACTTGCAATTTTGTCCAGGAGTGGTATTTAAAAACCATTGAAACTTATTATTAATCTTAAAATTATGTAATTATGAAAAAGTTTTTAGTTTTCGGTTTGTTGGTTGCCGCAATGCTTTGCTGCTCTTGTGGCGGATATTCAGTACAATCTTGCGATGATGACAGTAATCTGGTCTATCGGAGCACCAATGAGGGGCGTATGTATGGCGCGAGAGTTGATGGCAAAATCACTATCCCGCTGATTTACAGCAGCTACTCTCGAGGTATCAGTCCGACCTCTTATTTCTTCTTCCGCAACAACAATTATAATGAGGTATTTCTCCTCGATGTTGCCGGATTTGATGTGTTGAGCAACTGCTGGTTTGAAGACGGCGAACTTAGTTTTGAGCCGGTTGCCATCAAAACTTATGGCGGCAGATCTGGCAATTATAAGGTAAAAGACGATTCCCGTTATTACTTCGGCGATATCTTCTGTCAGGGCGAATATTACTTGTTTCCCTCTGTTGACGATCAGGTCTATGCGATCTTTGTCAATAATGCGGTTTCAACGTTTGGTCCTTTCAAGAGTTTCTTCCCCGGATGCTCCGGCTACATGTATGTAGATAAATCTACCGGCAAATGGGGCGCTTATGGAGCTCAACTGATAGATTACAAGTCTGGATATCTGTGCTGGACGCTCAATGATCGAGAACTGTTTGCTCCCGAGAATGACGAGATTATCGAGGTGGTGGTTGGTGACGTTGACTTGCCGACTCCGATTCCCGGAGAAAAGGTTGAGTGGAAAAGATACATCTGGTTTGCCCGTCAAGGCAATCAGTGGAAATCTTATCTGCTGGATTTGAACGCCGAGGGATTTAGCGAGGTTAATGCGATTGAGGTTAATCAAAGGCTGCTTAACTATGTGCTTAAGATGAAAATCAAGCCGATTCCTTTGCGCAAAAGCGGAATCAACACCAAAGGCCTGGCTCCGGATCAGCGATTCGGTACGGCAGAAACTTCGGTTGTTGTTCTCTAAAAACAAAAACGCTCTCATTATGAGGGCGTTTTTTTTGTAGGGTTATCTTTTGAACGGGCTGCCCAATATAAAGAATGCCGCGCCCAGCACCAGACAAACCAGCCCCGCGCCGACCAACTTGGCTGTTCCGCCGGCCAGCCAGCTAAACAAGCCGGCATAGATTGCCCAGCCCAACAGCAGCAAAACCAAAAAAGATATAAACCATGCTTTTAGCATAATGACGCCTTTATAATTGTAGCCGCAATCAGAATCGGCCGGTGGTCAAAAACGAGATTGCCGCCTCAACAATCCGCTTGTCTTCAAATATATTTCGTTTGCCGGACGGAATTTCAACAACATCTGCCGCTTTTTCAAATTGTTTTTCACGTTCAATATCAGGTTTGCCGGTGCTGGTGCCGGTGATTTTTTTCAAGAACCGCGTTGCCATCGATTCGCCCAAGATAATTCCAGTTTCAATCTCTTTGGGCAGGGGCGGAATCTTCTCAATGTTGGCCGGAGTCATTTCGGCCGCCATCGGCCCCAGAATAAAACTGAAGATTTTGGATTTGCTCAGTTTCAAAAGCAGTAGATTCCCGTGGTTCTGCGGCCGCACCTCTACCACGCGCCCGATTTGGAGCTTTTGCCGCCAAGGGGTTTCCAGCATAAACAGCCGTTTCAGAATCACGCTTCCGATTCCATTGGTCACAAAAGATATTTTCTCCACGTCTTCCAGATGATTCAAAAAGAAATCCAGCTGGCGGACATGCCCGTCCAATTCCTTTTGAGTGGACGGATAGTTAACCGCTGCTGCCAAAAAGTTCTCCTTGAGTGCGGCGCGCCACAAAGGTTTAAAGATATTTTTCGATTCGCCCAGCCCCGGCAGCATAATAATCATGTGGCCTTTTTGGCGCGGCAACTCAAACGCCTCTATATATTATAAAGGATTTGCGGCATTCTTCAAAACTGCCCTCAAAGCGGCAGATATCCCAATTATCCAGCAGCCGGCACTTCTTGGTAATATAGTTGCGCTGGATTCGCCACTTTTGATAAAAGAATACATCTTCCCAAAAATGTCCGCCGCCCATGGTGTAAAATCCGCCAAACATCAAACGCTCTCCTCTATATTATATATATTACAGCTTGCCCACGCCGTTGGTGTTGGGAATCGCCGTTATGGTCACCCGAGCCGAATCGCCGCGCCCCATTTCAATCAGAATCTGCATGGCACGGTTATTGCGGATATAAGTCATGTGGCTGATTTTGGCGCGCACAGTCGCAACCTCCACCCAATTAAGTTTTGGCATTTCAGATACATAGAAATCAAAAATACTGCTTGGATTATAAGGTGCTGTATAAACCAGACTCCCAATCCAGTTCTCTCCGCTGCCCGAAGC
>JBNMLW010000011.1:0-11690 GCA_050875025.1 Alphaproteobacteria bacterium | reverse complement strand
CAATCGCCAGACTTTTAACTTTGGTTTTGAACAAACTGTTGCTCCGCATATTTTGTTCATCGCCTCAGAGCCGCAATTTTTAAGAAGAGATTTGCTCTTGCTCTCTCCCTCCAAACTCAACAGCAGCATCATTATCAATCTTTCGCCCTGCCGACCGAACGAATTTATCAGCGAGATTTTCCGGCAGCCGGTTATTGACGCCTATTTTAACGGCTGGCTCAACAAAGCCAAAAATCACATCACAAATTTAAGCCGCGGCAGCGCTCTTGTTTTCAGCCTTGACGAGACCTCCGAGATCGCGGTTTTGCTGCATGATATTTTTGCCGGAACCGCTGTTTCTACCAGTGCTCAAAACAATAATGCGCAAAATTTTTGGCACTGGCTGGCTCCCCGCGCCGCAGATTTTCTGATCCGTTTGATATCCGGCAAAGATATCTGTACCTATGCCAAAATCGCCGAAAACCGCAAAAACATTGATAAGCTTATTGCCGAAATAACCATGCTTGCATCTTTGAACAATGCCAGGCTTGATAACACCTCGGTACTGACTGAAGTTTACGCTATTCCCAACAATGCCGGCGAGCCTTCGGCTCTTGAAACTCCGTCTCTGCTTTTGCAGCTGGAACGCCTTAGCAGTTTGTTGTTTTATGGGCTTGCTGCCGATGACCGCAGATTTCCGATTCTTAAAGACGCTTTTCGACAAATTCGCAATAAGTTTAGCATAACAGCTTAATCCGGCTTGAAGAAAAGATATCAACGTTTTATACTCTGAAATATTAAAACAATATTCGGAGACCGGCAATGAGTTTGCAAAACATATTTTTATTAGCAGGAGGTCTGTTTTGCCTGCTTGTTTCTGTTGTCTTATTTGCCTTTCTCAATCGCGGGAAATTGAGCTTTTTAAAATCTTCAGCAATAATCTGCCTGTTGGTATTTTTGTCTTGCGCCGCATACAGCGTGGGCGCCTTTAATCATACGGATTTTATCAACCAGACTTCTGCAGTCCAATTTCTGCTTCCGGCTGCCGCCGCCGTAATTGCGGCAATTTTAATCAGTTTCAACCTGCCGGCCGTTCTCCTCAAACCGGTGTTTATTATCTTGCCGTTTGCCGTATGTTTTGCCATCTGTGATTCATCAGAAATATATCAGGCCGCAATATCCGCCCTGCTCTGGATTTTAATTTGTTTTTCCCTGCCGGTCAGCAATCGCTTTGCCGGAGTTGCCGTTTCTCCGGCAATATGTTTTGGCTGTGGAATTTTGGTCTTGAGCCTGATTGGCGCCGTTCCGTCCGCGATTGGCTTTTACGGGGTTTGTTTGGCCGCTGCCACCGCCGGATTTATGCTTTTCAACTGGCCGCCGGCAGCTCTCAATTTATCTAACTCTGATGCCGGAGTGTTAGGCTTTCTGATTGGCGGAATTGCCGCCTGTGCCAGCCTTGAAGGATCTGCCTCTTCTGCCCTGATTTTTGTTATGTTCCCCCTTTGCGAGGCTTGCTTTGCCGTTTTGCAAAAAGTAACATTTATGCCGCAGTTTGCTGATTTGACCGCCAACACCGCCGGCGCCAAAGCTGTTGCCTCCGGATTAGATTCCGCCGTATTAGCCAAACATGCCATGCGCATAAACATAATGATGTTGCTGTTTGGCTGTTTGCAAGCCTATGCTCCGGACCAGCATTCAATCCCTCTGGTTTGCGCGGCAATTGTAATCTGGCAGATGTACCGGCTCATTCATTGGAACAACCTTAGCTCCGGCATTGGGGAAACCAATCAAAACGTAATTTCCGAATTAAAAAAGAACTTTACCGAAATCCGAACTCAAATAAAAGAAATATCTCCTGCTAACCCTTCAAAAAAGACGGACAAGAATAACTGATGCATTTATTAGATTTAATCAAAAATACATTCTTACAGCCCCGCCCGTCCAATCCTGAAGAACTGGCGCCTGAAGAGGCAATGCGCATAAACTTCAAAGTGGTGGTAGTAGAATTTGCCGACAATGTTGAAGGCAACTGCGGAGAATTGGTAACCGCATTTTTGCGCAGCTGCGAGGGCTTATCGGTTTCTTATTTTAACGAACCGTTCAGCAAAACTTTTCTGAATCTGGAAAGCCGCACTCTTTTTGATTTGGTTGATAAAGGGCAAGATATTTTAGAAAAAACCGGCGCCGATGTCTTGGTTTGGGGATATCGGGAGAATGATAAAATCCGCCTCAATTTTCAAACACCCGGACAATACGGAACTGAGGTTAACAGCGTTGTATCTTTGCTGGACAGCCTGTATTTTCCGGCATCATTATTTGAGCAAAGCGGCGTAGTGTTTCCCTCGTCATTAGTTACGCTGCTGTACGGCGCCATTGTCAGTGCTCTCAACTTCAGCAGCAAATCTGCCCAAATCCAAAAGCGCTACCTGCTCAAAAAAATTGTTGATCAGTTGTCTGCGGACAACTCCGCCAAGGCTTTGTCCATTGAATATTTGCCCTATGTTATGAACTTTTTGGGCATAATATACATGAGCTCCTGCAGCCATATTGAATCTGAAAAAGATTTTAAGATTATCAAGAGCCTGCTGGAAACCGCCCTCAAACATCAGGATTTAATTAATTCACCAATTCATCTCGGCTGTATATACAACCACCTTGGACAATTGTATGACAATGCCTCCAACGGCGTGCTTAAACGTTTGAGCGCTTATTACCGTAATGCTATCAGCAACTATCGCTTGGCGCAAAAATATTGGGGAAAATACAATTATCCTTACGACTATGGGCTGATTTCCTACCGCTTGTCAGAATTATATTATAATTATTGGAAACAAAAAGAAGAACTGCAGGCTTTGCGGGATTCGGTATTTCAGCTCCGAGAAGCCGAAAGGATTTTCACCTATGCTTTATTCCCCGAATTTTGGGCAGATATTGAAGGCCAGCTTGGCTACTTACTCTCGGTTTTGAGCAGTCTGACTGCCAGTGATGAAATTGCCGAACTGGCCATTGCCGCATACAAAAACCGGCAAAAAATCGTTACCGAAAAAAGAGATCCGCTTTTGTGGGCGCAGATTCAGGAAAAGATAGGCGAAATCTACTACCGCATTGGTAAAAATGAATCTGATAAAGATGCCCTGGAAGAGTCTTTGGAATACTATCATGACGCGCTCTATATTTTTGAGAATATGAGCCTCAATGAAGATGCCAAAAGACTAACCACCTCAATCGCCAAAACCAATCAAATCTTAAGCTATCAATAGAACATCTAACCACAATCTCCAGCAAGCTCGGCTAGCGTGCGCAAATAATAAGAAATAAGGAAGGCCGGGCAGCCTAGTGTACATACTAGTACTTGACTGACCGGCCTATCCGCAATTTCTGTATTAGTTGCCAGCTAGACGAGCTTGCTTTATGAATTGGATGAAATCCACCCCTCAATAGTACTTTTCGAATTTGAACCTACTTTAACATCTATCTGCTTGCCGTCTTTGAACAGGAAGAGGGTCGGGATGCTGCGAATACCGTATTGAGAAGCGGTGTTAGGAGATTCATCAACATTTATTTTGCAGATTTTTACTTTGTCGGCCATTTCTTTTGAAACCTCTTCCAAAACCGGAATCAGCTGACGGCAGGGGCCGCACCATTCAGCCCAAAAATCAACCATAACCAGACCTTTGGCTTTTAATACTTCTTCTTCAAATTGGGCGTCGGTAATAGCTTTCATGTCATTTCCTTTCTGTAAAATAATGCTTATGCGATACCTTTAATATAAGAGATAAAAAATTTAAATTAAAGAGCAATTTACAAATATTATCCGATTTTCATCATCGTGGCCGTATTAGTCCACAAAATATAGGTTTCAACCTGACGCGCCGGATATATTTTTTCTATCAGTGCCCGATACGCCGACAGCTGGCGGATATAAGCCTCGGGAACTTGCGCCAGAGTCTGCGCCGCCGGACGGTTAGTCTTAAAGTCAACAATCATAACTTTGTCGGGCAGCACCGCCAAACGGTCTATTTGTCCGGAGATTATACGTCCGGCAACTTCACCCATAACCGGAACTTCAGCTTTAGATTCGCCGCCAAACAGCGCCGCAAATTTTGGATTTTCAATCAGGCTGATAACTTCTTGGCACAGTTTATGCTGTTCGGATTCCGGCATATTGATATTTTGTTTTGCCACAAATTCGGCAGCTTTAACCGCCCGCTGTTCCGGCTCCGCTGAGGGCAGAAACTGCAGCAGCTTATGAATAATCTGCCCGCGGCGGAAATATTCCGGATGCTTCTCATCCAACGGCGAGGCGTTTATTTCTTCTTCATCGTCCTCACGCGAAGGTGTCAATGGCTTCGACAATGCCGCTTCAACCGGAGCCGGCTCCGATATCCACGGGAACTCTGCCTTGGCAGTTTGAACAACCGATACGGTTTTGCGTTGCGGAAAATCCGCTTCCTGTTTTATATCGTATACAAGTTTTTCATTCTGTTCGGTGCTTATGGCTGAAAGAGCTTGTTTGCAGATTACATACCAAGATTCATCGCTGACTTTGCTGCCGCGCTGATAGCCGCATATACACAAAACATCTTCTGCTCTGGTCAGAGCTACATACAACAGACGATGATATTCTTCCAAAGAAAGCTGCTTTTCTTTTTGTTTTATAGTATGACAATTATCTTCATAATCGGCGGAACAAAAAGGATAAAACATAACCTTGTCGCCAAACAACAACCCGCCCTCGTTTTTAATCGCCTTAACTCTGGCGGTATCGGGCAGAATCACCACCGGCGCCTGCAAACCTTTAGAACCGTGCACCGTCATAATTCGCACGGCATCGGCCTGACTCTGCTCTAATTCTCGTTTGATTTCAACATCATCTTGTTCCATCCAATCCACAAACATCTGCAGAGACGGTACATGCTCTCTTTCAAAAGTCAGACACAGATTCACAAACTCATCAATGCCGTCATCGGCTTCATGCCCGATACGCGCTACAAATTTTTCCCGCCCCTTAAGTTTGTTCAAAACAAAACCATAGAACTCAAACGGGCGCACCTTATCGGCCAGATTCGCCAACTGTTGCAAACTCTCTGCCGCGGTTTGATATTTTTTGCTGCTCAGCAAACGCCGCCACAAACTCATGCTCCCCCGCTGATAGCAGAGTTCGAACAAATCCTCATCATTGAGCCCGAACAACGGCGATTTCAAAACCTCGGCCAAAGTCAAATCATCTTCCGGCAGCAGCACAAATTTTGCCAAAGACAACAAATCCTGCACCGCAATCTGCTCAGACAAACGGATTTTATCGGCGCCGGCCACATTCACTCCGACATTTTTGCAGGCCCGCACCAACTCTTCTACAAAGCTGTTGCGGCGCTGTACCAAAACCATAAAATCGCGATACCGCAGCGGCCGATTTTGCGATACCAGCATCTCGCCGCCCTGCACTCGGCTGCGGATATTTTCGGCAATCATTTTAGCCAAGCGGGAGCTTGTGGATTCTGCCGTAACTCTCTCCACCGGCGGATACCATATATCCGGATTCTCACCTTTTTCAGCTTCCACCAGCGGCCAAATTTCTACTTTTCCGGCCTCGCCGATTCGCGACGGCACATGCCAAACCTTGTCTTCTTCCGCAACCACACCCTGTTTTGCCTGAGCAGTACCAAACACGCAGTTAACCGCATCGGTAATAGCCGCTGTAGAGCGGAAAGAGACCTCCAAATTAACTTCCTTAAACTCGGCTCCCTGGTTGTTGCGTTGGGCAAAATATTGGCGCATACGTTCAAATTCTGCCGGATCCGCCCCCTGAAAAGAATAAATTGACTGTTTGCGGTCGCCCACCACAAAAACAGTATTGTTTTTTGTCTTTGCCCCTTCGCCCGAAAAAAATTCATCGGTTATGGCTTTTACAATTGCCCACTGATCCGGAGATGTATCTTGCGCCTCGTCAATCAATACATTGTCGATGCCGCCGTCAAGTTTATACAGCACCCACTCCGCAACTTGCGGATTCTCCAACAGCCGTCTGGTTTGCACAATCAAATCTTCATAATCAGCCTTAGAATGATCGCGCTTATAACTATTGTACCTTTGCAGCAAATCATCTGCCAAACACAAAACCGCTTTGGTTGAAGCAAACAGATTAATAGCCGCAAGTTTAGCATCAACCGCCAACAAGCGCTCTGCCTCACCAGATGCAAATTCTGCTCCGGCCGCAAATTTTTCCAATACGCCTTTGGTGGCAACCGTTTTGCGCGGTTCGTTTTTATCGGTTAAAAATATCTTGTGATATAAAACATAGTCTTTAGTTTTAATTCCCCGGCGCAAATCAGCCCCTTTGGCCATATCGGTAGAGCTTCCGCCCTGCATGGCCTCGGCCAATGCCAAAGCGGTTGTTTCATCAGTCTGCCGCCAAAATTCCGCCATCGCCGCATCAGCCGTTTCATCCGCCGAAACACCCAAACGCCGCGCGACTTCTTCCAGCAGCTTATCGCTGCCGTTTTCCAGCAAACGCATTATTTTGTTACGTTTTTCGTTCAATGTTCCCAGCAGCGCCGGAAAAGTAAATTCGCTCAATCGCGAGGTAATATAAGCCACCGCTTGGGCGGTTGGGCTTTCCGGATGCAGCTCCACATCGTGCAGCAAATCTTTTTTTATCTGCTCAATCGCCTCATTGGCGGTACGATCATCCATCACCTCAAAATAAGGTGAAATTTTAGCTTCCAACGGAAATCTTTTTAAAATCTCCTGACAAAAACTATGAATGGTTTGGATTTTCATTCCGCCGGGAGTGTCCAGCAAAATAGCAAACAACCGCCGCGCCTGTGACGTAATTTCATCGGTAATCGGCGCATTGCCCAATAACTTTGTCAGCTCTTTTTGCAATTCCGCATCACCGGCAACCGCCCATTGACTCAGTCTTTGAGCAATACGGGAGTTCATCTCCACCGCCGCCGCCTTGGTGTAGGTAAGGCAGAGGATTCTTGACGGCGCCACGCCTTTTAACAACAGCCGCAATACTCGATCTGACAGCACCTTGGTTTTGCCGGTTCCGGCCGATGCCTCAACCCAAACCGAAACATTCGGATCAGATGCTTTTCCCTGCTGCCCGCATGCCAAAGAAATTCGGTTCTGTTTTTCGGTTTGCAAATCAGTCATCATCTTCCTCGTTCACATACCATTCTTTCACTCTGGCCAAGTGCTCATAGTCCGAATATTCAGGAATATGCTTCGGATTCGGCTGGCAGACATAAGGCGTGGTCTCAAAGTCAAAAATATTAACCGTATCTCTCAAACGTTGCTCGGTTTCTTCTAATATTTTTTCCACATCTTTATCAATAACCACTTCTTTTTTGCCCAGTTGCCAATAGCGCATACTTTCAACCTCTGCGGCGCTGATGCCGGAAAATCCGCCTTTTTCGGCAATCAGCCCCTCCAACGGCAGCTGCGGCGCAAACCCCTTGCTCACTTCTTTAACACTGCGAGCCTTGCCGGTCTTGTAGTCAATAATATTAATTTTGCCGTCTTTAGTCTCATCAACGCGGTCTGCTTTGGCCGTAACTATAAATTCCCCGCCCGGCAAATCCTTCAGGCCGAAACGCCCTTCAACTTCATTATGCACCCGCAAAACACCGCCGCGGTATTCATTTTCCAACTCAGCCAAATGCTCTATCATCTGCGCAAACTTCGGCCACCAAAATGATCTTTTGTCAGCTAATTTTTCGTCTTCCAAAAACTTTCGGCACCCCAATTCCATCAATTCGTCTTTGGCATCAAGCGGAAAAGCATCGGGATGCTTATTGTTAAACTCTTCCAATATACCGTGCAAAATTGTGCCGAAATCTGCCATAGTCAGCTCCGGTTCAATATCGCCGAGTTTTTTCAGGCGCAATATATATTTTGCATACACGCCGTACGGATCCCGCATCAGCAGTTCCACTCCGCTGGCCGAAAGTTCCCGCGGCCGAGCCGATACCGGCGGGGTTGGCGCCGGAGCTTTTATCTTTTCAAAAACTGCAGGTTCATCCAAATCCTTTGCCGCTTGAGCATATACTGCAGAATCCAAAGTTTGATTCTCCAGTCCCAAAGCTTTTTCCACTGTTTCAAGGCGCATTCTCCACCTTGATTTTATCATCGGAGTTCCCTCTACTCTTGCCGCTCTGGTCAAATAGACATTAGCCGCGCCCATAAACTGCTCCAGCCCGGCAGCCAAAACCCCGATGGCCTTTTCCGGCTGCGGGAACCCGAAATCTCGTTTCATCGGACGAGACATCCACGGGTCAGCCTCCGCGGCGGCCGGCCAAATTCCTTCATTTACCTCGCCCAAAATCATCACGTCAAAATGATTCAGCTTAGCCTCTATCGGTCCCAAAATCTTCAAACGCGGATGAGTTCCGTATTTTGGTCGCACCATTATCTGCGCGGCAAAAGCCTCAAACAAATCATCATACTCACGAGGATTCACAGCGCCTAATACCTCGGCATTTTCCAACCACTGCGCTAACAGATTCGCTCCGGCGCTGCCGGCATCTCCGCGCCACAACATCTCTTTGCCGCCCTGCCCGTTTACCGCCGCCAAACTTTCTGCCGCCGTAATATGAGCGGTTATGATCTCACGCAAACCGGCCAGCGGCTTTGCCAATACCTCTGCCAGCGGCTTAAGGCACATTGATAACTGCCGCAAAATTTCCGCATCATCATCCGCACCGGCGCGCCAAACATTTTTTTCCAAATTTCTGGCCGCCGCGCGCACCGCACCATAGTCTGCCGCCAAACCG
Source organism: Alphaproteobacteria bacterium (assembly GCA_050875025.1). Taxonomy (GTDB): domain Bacteria; phylum Pseudomonadota; class Alphaproteobacteria; order RF32; family CAG-239; genus CAZU01. The sequence continues at coordinate 2,934 of JBNMLW010000011.1, read as the reverse complement.
CACAAAGGATTCTTAAGCAGGCTCAATATGGCAATCCTATTATCCGGATTTTTAGCCGCCGCTGCCGTCAACCGCATAAATATTCCCCATGGCGTAAGTGACAACGGACGCCCGGCAGAATCATCAACCTTAATATTCCACCGCTCCAATTCAACCGCCACGCGGCGGGCAAGGTTTCTATCCGGCGTAATCAGAGCCGCCGTTTTTTCCGGAGTTTCCAAAGTCTCTCTCATTAATACGGCTATGGCCAAGGCCTCCTGGCGAATATCCGCGCAATCCAAACAATGGACTCCCTGCAACGCTTCATTCCCGATTTTTTGATTATTTAAGTGCCGCCACTCATCGCTGGTAACCGCCGGGCGCATTATCTCCGAAATCAATTTTTCTCGTTCGGCATTAAGCGGTTCTGCCAGCTCAGCAACTTGGCTGCGCGTTGCCTTCAGGCTGTCCAAAATAGACTTTAGTTCAAATTGCGGATGGCTCTCGTCAATTTTATCCCAAGCCTCTTCATCCAAATGTTTATCCAAACCGCAAAACACCACTTCGCCGTTCGGCAGTTCCGCAACCGTTTTCAGCAGCTCAATCATGGCCGGAAAAGTAGCTGTGATACCCGCGGCGATAATCCGTTTTTGCGGCTGCAGTTGTTGCCATAATTCAGCCTGCTGCAATATCAATTTGCAACGCCGCTGGCTGGCGTCAATAACTCCGCGCTCTTGTAATATCTGCGGCCAATAAGCCGTTATAATTTCCAAAAATTTTAAAGTTTCCTGCCAGTGCCCGGCATATTCTTCCGGTACCAAATTTTGCAAATCCGCAAAATTAAGCTGTTCATTATTAATCGTATCTATCAGTTTGCCCAGTTCCTGCGCCAGATAGCAGTCCTGGTTAAGCGGAATGGTATCAGCGCCAAACTCTTGAGGCCGAGAGAGTATTATCTTCATAAACAGACAGGTTCGCTCCACCGGATTAATTGCCGGCGCAACCTCAAGCGTCTTATCTGCAGCGCCGGCACCTTGCAGCATTAATTCATCTTCATCAACATCGCCAATCGGCGTCAGCTGCGGCAGCAAAGTCGGACGCATCCCCTGGTGTCTGACAAAAGCGTCTGCCACTGTTTTGCAGGCGCGGCGGTTCGGCAGCAAAATTGCCACATCAGACAAATCAAGCGGATTTTGCGCGTAATCATCCAACAGCTTTTGCGCCAACACATCGGCAAAGCTGTTTGAAACAGATATGTTAAACAGCTTAAGCAGTTTCAAATACCTCCATAACAAACTGCAACAGAGCTTTGCCGCGGTGAGAAATTTTAGCTTTTTCTTCTTTGCTCATCTCGGCAAATGTGCGTTCATACCCATTCGGCACAAATATCGGATCATAGCCGAACCCTTCGTTGCCGCGGCGTTCCTCTATAATTTTTCCGTCAACCCGGCCTTCAAAAAATCTGGTTTTCTGGTGCGGAACTTTCAAAGCCAGCACACAAGAAAAATGTGCTGACCAATCGCTTTTGCCGGATTCTTTCAGTTCTCTGATAAGTTTATTGATTCTGGCGTCGCTATCCGCGGCATAGCGGGCAGAATATACTCCGGGGAGCCCATCAAGAGCATCAACGCATAAGCCGGAATCATCGGCCAAACATGGCAATCCGGTATATTCACTCAACGCCTCAGCCTTAAGAGCGGCATTTTCGGCAAAAGTTGCGCCGGTTTCTTCCACATCCGGCAGCTCCAAATCCCGAGCAGACAAAATCTTAACCCCGTATGGCGCCAGCATTTGTGAAAGCTCGTCTATTTTGCCCTGATTATGCGAGGCCAACACCAATTTTTGGAACATCTATTTCACTCCCAACGCGGCCTTTTGTTTGGCGATAATTTCGCGGATTCCCTGTTTGCCGAGAGCCAGCATCTGGTTAAACTGTTCTTCATCAAACGGAGCCCCTTCAGCGGTGCCTTGAATTTCTACAATCTTGTCGCTTTCGGTCATTACAAAGTTCATATCAACCTGAGAATTTGAATCCTCTACATAATCCACATCAAGAATGGCCCCGCCGTCATAGATGTCGCAAGAAACCGCGGCCACAAATTCGCGAATAGGATTCGCCTTGATTTTCTTCTGCCCAACCAATTTTTCCATTGCCTGATAAAGAGCGACAAATCCGCCGGTAATAGAGGCAACGCGGGTACCTCCGTCAGCCTGAATCACATCACAATCAATGCAGATTGATATATCTTTCATCTGCTCCAAATCCACGACTGAACGCAAAGAACGCCCGATAAGGCGTTGAATTTCCTGAGTGCGTCCGGAAGGCTTTTTGCACTCGCGCTGGACTCTCACTTGAGCGGAACGCGGCAGCATTGCATATTCAGCGGTCACCCAGCCCTTGTTTTGCCCTTTCAGCCAAGCCGGCACTTTTTCTTCAACGCTGGCGGTGCAAATAACGTGAGTATTGCCGTATTTTACCAGACAGGAACCTTCGGCATAAGGATTAAAACTCGGGGTCAGTTCAATTTCTCGAAGGGCATTAAAAGCCCGATTAGCGTGACGCATTTTCTTTCTTTCACAAAGCAGTTAAACCTGCCGAAAGCATACGTCCTTTTGGCCGCCAACGCAAGATATTTGAAAATTTATCGGCACATTTTAATAAAACAAGCACAATTCTATATATTGCACAATCTCCAGCAAGCTCGGCTAGTGATGCAGATAGAGTAAAAAACAAGCTGAAAATTCAAAAATGAATTTTCAGCTCTCTTATTACGCTATCTTCAGCGAAGGTGAAGAACAGTCCAGATAGAGTGATTTCTAGGTGCAGAAAAGCGGAGCGTACACGATTAGTACGTGAGCATTTTCTGTCGCCGTAAAATTGCTCTAGATGGGCTGTTATACGCCTTCGCCCGCGCCGCCGAACTTGCCTAAGTGAGGTTGGATAGTGGATTTTAT
>JBNMLW010000010.1:0-12421 GCA_050875025.1 Alphaproteobacteria bacterium | reverse complement strand
CCATTTTCAGCCGCATGGTCAGCTGCCATTTTCATAGCGCGATAAGCACCGTCACCGGACGGAGCCGTAATGTGATAGGCATCGCCGCTCATACCGTAACCGGCAACTTCGGCATAAATTTTGGCGCCGCGTGCCTTGGCGTGCTCAAGTTCTTCCAGCACCAAAGCGCCCGAACCTTCGCCCATAACAAATCCGCTACGGTTCTTATCCCACGGGCGGGAGGCTTTTTCCGGACAATCATTGAAATCCGAGGTAATAGCTTTCATACGGGCAAACCCGGCCAAACCCAGCACATTTACGGCAGATTCCGCGCCGCCGGCCAACATCAAATCCGCATCGCCGCGGGCAATCATCGCTGCCGCATCGCCAATAGCATGAGTACCGGTAGAACAAGCGGTAACACAGGCATGGTTCGGCCCCTTAAGCCCGAATTTAATTGACAGATTACCCGAAATCAGGTTAATCAGCGAGGCCGGAATAAAGAACGGAGAAATCCGTTTCATGCCGTTTTCATTAAAAGAAACAGAATTATCATAGATAGTCTGCAATCCGCCAATGCCGGATCCCATCATCACGCCGGCGCGGTATTTTTCTTCTTCGCTTACGGTCTCCGCATTCCAACCGGCATCAAGCATAGCGTCTGTACCGGCGGCAACACCGTAGAGAATAAATTTGTCGTTTTTCTTTTGATCTTTAGGAGGCAGAACCGTATCCGAGTTAAATTCGCCTTCACCGTCGCCCCAAGGCACCTGGCCGGCAATTGCAACCGGAATATCTTTCAAATCAATATCGGTAATCTTTTTGATTCCCGACTTTCCGGCTAAAATGCTTTTCCAGTTGTGCTCAACGCCGCGTCCCAGCGGAGACAATATTCCCAAACCAGTAACAACAACTCTTCTCATTAGTTCACCTCTTTAAACCATTTGGCAGATAACAATGAAACTCGCTTTAAGGTATGAGCGAGTTTCACAATTTTTTCCAAAGTCATACAGACTTAAGCATTCTTAGAAAGATAGTCGATAGCATCTTTAACAGTAAGAATTTTCTCAGCGGCTTCATCAGGAATTTCACAACCGAATTCTTCTTCGAAAGCCATAACCAACTCTACTGTATCCAAGCTATCTGCGCCCAAATCGTCGATGAAGCTGGCGTTCTCGGTAACTTTAGATTCTTCAACGCCAAGATGTTCGGCAACGATTTTCTTAACGCGGTTTGCTGTATCAGTCATATGATAAACCTCAAATAAATTAAAACAAATTAATCGGACCACGACAGCCCGTGATTGACTTGTTAGCACAATTTTATCCTATTTGACAAGTATTATTTTCAAAAAACGCACAAAATGAGCAAATAACACTTGCTTTAAGGCGCAAAAAACTTATACTTTGCGGGTAGCCTGAAAGTGGATAAAATCATGACCGACATTATAGAAGTTAAACAGCTTACCAAAAAATTCAAGATTCAGAAAAACGCAGGCGCGCTCAAAAGTTTTTTTCATCCGGAATACAAGAGTATCACTGCCGTTGATAAGATAAGTTTTAATATTGCCAAAGGCGAAAGAGTGGCGTTTATCGGCCCCAACGGCGCCGGCAAATCCACCACTATCAAAATGCTTTCTTCAATTTTGTATCCGACTTCGGGCACGGCCATGGTAGACGGACTGGTTCCGTGGGATAACCGCCAAAAGCTCAGCGCCCGCATCGGCACTGTTTTTGGGCAGCGCTCGCAATTATGGTATAATCTTCCGGTACAGGACAGCTTTGCCCTGATGGGAAAAATCTACAATATCGCCGACATTCCGTTCAAACGCCGCCTTTCCAAATTGGTAAAGCTGTTCGAGGTCAGAGATCTCCTTACCCACCCTACCCGTTCGCTCTCATTAGGACAGCGCATGCGTTGTGAAATCGTTGCCTCGCTTTTGCACAAACCGCAGGTCTTGTTTTTGGATGAACCGACCATCGGGCTTGATGTCACTGCCAAAGAGATTATCCGCAACCTGATAAAAAAACAGGCGCTGGAAGAAGAAACGACTTTGCTCCTCACCTCGCATGATACCGATGATATGGAAAAAGTCTGCGAGAGAGTCATTATCATCAATAAAGGCAAAATCATTTTTGACGATTCTATTTCCGCGCTCCGCGATTCATTCCTGAGCAAAAAATATATTGAAATTACTACCGACAGCGGCGACAAGATTCGCACCGAAGTAAACACCAAAGAAATGCCGGTAAAAAAAGCCATTGATGAATTGGTAAAAAAACACCATGTTATCGACATGACAGTAGAGAATCCCCCGATGGAAGAGATTATCAAGGAGATTTACCGCCGTGAATAAATATCTGGCCTTATTCTCTATCTCTTTCAAACAAGCCTGGAGCAAAAAAGCCAACCTCTCCGGTTTGTTATTCTTTTTGTTTATCCTGCTGTTTATATACAATCGGCTGTGGGAGGTTATTGCCGCCGACAGTTTTGAAAACGGGCTCAATCGCACATTTATATGGTATTTGCTGTTTGCCGAGATGATTATACTTTCCAGCCCCAAGATAGACCGTATTTTGTTTGACGACATCTGCTCCGGCACTATGGCATACTACATCAACAAGCCGATATCGTTCTTTTTTATGCGCTATGCCGAAGCCGTAGGAAACATGAGCGTCTCATATCTGATTATGGGCGGATTCGGCACCGTCGTAACTTTAATCTTAACCGGCCGGCCGCCTTTTGAATGGTGGCAGTTTCCGATTATTTTCAGCGTTTGCTTCTTGTCATCTTGCATAAACATACTGCTTTATACCGCCGTAGGTTTGTGCAGCCTGTGGCTCTCCAGCATCAGGACTCTCAGCATGGCCATTGAGCGCCTGGCATTTATTCTGGGCGGAGCAATTTTTCCGCTGAGCATCTATCCCGACTGGTTTGTTGACATTGCCAAATGGACCCCGTTCTATTCTTTTTATTACCTAACCATCAAACTGGTTTATGATTTTTCGTGGAGCAATCTGGCAGAGGCGCTGGTTCTCAACTGCTTCTGGGTATGCCTGATGGGAATTTTTGCCTATTTCACATACCAAAAACTGACCAAAAGGGTTAATGTCTATGGCGGATAAATTTATTAACTTGTGCAAGCTGTTTTTGTTTATTCAGAAAAGCAATCTTAAAACCGCTTTTTTGAACAAATCCGATGCGTTGGTAAATGTTTTGATGATGACCATCAACAACCTTTCTTTTGTGTTTATGTGGTGGGTAATATTTCAAAACAAAGGCTCTGTTAACGGCTGGCAATTTGGCGATATGGCTTTGCTGTTTGCGGTTATGAATAATGCTTTTGCCACTTTCGCTCTGTTTGCCAGAGGCGTACAGACCCTGCCCGAATACATTGATAACGGCAGCCTTGACAACTACCTGATATCGCCCCACAGCAGTTTATTCCTGATTTCCACTTCAGAGTCTACTTTTGCCAATTGGGGAGACTATGTAACCGGATTTTTGGTATATTTCATGTCCGGATATGTCAGCCTCAAAAGTTTCGGCATTATGCTGCTTTGTTCGTTTTTGGCCTTTTTGCTGATATACGGGTTCCGGCTTTTGGTTTCCTGTCTGGCTTTTTTTGTCAGCGATTCGCAGCGATTGGGCGACAACATCACCATGTCGTTGCTCACTTTTGCCAGCCAACCGGCGTCTATTTTTACCGGATGGTATAAACTGGTATTTTTAACCATAATTCCCGCCGGCCTGATTTCTTTATATCCGGTAGAACTTATCCGCAGTTTCAACCTTGCCGATTTTGCCGTTTTGTGTTGCGGAGTGTTTGCATTTTTTGGCTTGGGAATTTGGGCATACCACCGCGGACTTCGACACTATGGTTCCGGCAACCGTTTTGGCGTCAGATAATTTGCGATTCATGTTGACATTTGCCGGCTTAATTCTTAATCTGTTGTTCGGTACATAATTTTATCCAAGAGGTTTCTGATGAAAAAGATTTTTTATATTGTTTTGGTAATTGTTGCTTTGTTGGTTATCGGCCAGTTTGTAAAACGCAATAACACAACCACCGCTCCTGAAGAAGTTGTTGTAGTTGAAGAAGGCGTTGTTGCCGATGATGGCGATGTTGCAGAAGTTGAAGCTGAAGAAGTTGTTGAGACCAACCCGGAAGCTACTGCTGATGAAGATGAGACTGTAGTTGAAGAAGGCGCCGCCGCTGAAGAAGCTGCCCCTGCTACTGAAGAAACAACAGCTCCGGCTGCAGAAGAGACCGCTCCGGCAGAAGAAGCAAAACCTGCCGAAACTCCGGCTCCGGCCGCAGAATAATAACAAATCGTAAGATTTTGTTACCAAAAGGCTGCTCAAAAGCAGCCTTTTTTTTATTGTAATTTTATAAAATATTCTTATATATATTGCGGATTAAAAAATTTAGAAAGACAAAAAGAGCGTGCTATAAACAACCTCAATACGGAGTGAAAAAGTAAAGAGGTTGATATATGCGGCAGATAAAGCGCTTTAGATGCCCATAGAGCAACCTCTAAAAAAATGAAAGGAGCTGAAAGAACTCAAATAGCAGTTCTGCCTGCTCAGGATTCAAGAGAGGTTGATATATGCGGCAGGTAAAGTGCTTAACAAGGCGAGGAAAATTTTAGTGTACAAATTAGTACATGAATTTTCCGAGACCGTAGATAAATGCTTTAGATGCCCATAGAGCAACCTCTAAAAAAAATGAAAGGAGCTGGAAGAACTCAGATAGCAGTTCAGATAAAGGGTTTTCTAGCTGCAGCGAAAGCGGAGTTTACTATTGGCGTAAATGAGCATTTTGCTGACAGCGTAAAAAGCCTTTAGATGAGCTACAAGATGAGTTCTCTGATGAAAAGATGAAAGTAGGTATTATAGGAGCCGGCCAAGTCGGCAGTGCAACAGCCTTTGCATTGATTATGCGCGGTGTTGCCAGAAAAGTTGTTTTGATTGATGCTAATGAAAAGAGGGCGGAAGCTGAGGCTATGGATATTGCCCATGCTACTCCGTTTGCTTATGCTAATAAGGTTAAGGCCGGAAATTATTCTGATTTGGCCGGATGCGAGGTTGTTATTGTTACGGCCGGCGCCAACCAGAAACCTGGCGAAACCCGAATTGATTTGCTGGGACGCAATGTGAAGATATTTGAAAGCATCATCCCGCAGGTTATTGCCAATGCTCCGGATACCACATTGCTGATTGCTTCCAACCCGGTAGATATTATGACTGAAGTTGCGCTTAAGCTTTCCGGCTTCCCCAAAGAGAGAGTTATCGGCTCCGGTACTGTGCTCGATACCTCGCGTTTCCGCACTCTGCTTGGTTACCGCTTGGGCATTTCTCCCAAATCGGTTCATGCCAATGTATTGGGCGAACATGGCGACAGCGAGGTTTTGATTTGGTCTAACGGCGACGGCGGCACTGTTCAGATTGAAGAACTTGCCCGCATGATTGACAGGCCGCTTACTCCTGATGTCAAAGCCGAAATTGATGATTGCGTACGCAATGCCGCCTACAAGATTATTGAAGGCAAAGGCGCTACATTTTATGGCATCGCCGGCGCTTTGTGCCGCATCTGCCAGGCTATCACCACCAACGAATATGCAATTTTGACCGTGTCTTCGCACCATGAAAATGTCGAGGGTATTTCCGGTGTATGCCTCTCTATGCCGACAGTTGTAGGCAAACGCGGCATTCACAGCGTAATTTATCCGCGCTTGTCCGAGAGCGAACACCGCGATGTTAAATTCAGCGCGGAAAAGATTAAACAGTTCTCTGAAGAAGCTCTGGCTCAAATCAGCGCCGAAAAGAAATAGGCTGTTATCAGTTCTTGCAAAAAAAGGCTCTCTGTTCAGAGAGCCTTTTCTTTTGAGTTCCTGTCTAAAATATTAGAACAAAACTTTTACATGAGCGCCGGCTGTGTACTCATAGCGGATTTCATCAGAACCGTTACCGGCCAAGAAGTAATCGCCAAATACACCCAGAGCAACATTATCTCTTACGTAGTAATCAACCGCAGCCTCGGCAAACCATTCATTGCTGTTTTTGCCATCGGTCTCAAAGTCATAACGAACGCCGGCATCAAGCGCCCATTCGCCGTCATATTTGTGAACACCGGCCTTAACCGACTGCTCCAAAGTACGGTCAGCCGCATCAATATTGCCGATAATCTTATAAGTAACATAAGGCATCAAACCCTCGCCCATGTCATAGCCGAGTTTGAGCTCGCCGTTAAGGTATTTTTCCCAACGATCATGTCCGTCGTTAGCCTCTTTGGCTGCTCTCTTACCATAAAAATCCTTAGGATTCCAAGTTGTATAGCCGCCGGCAACCTGAGCCAACACATTGCCTTCTCTCATATTATAGCCGGCGCCGATATTGTATTCAAAGTTGTGATCGTTATTGTATTCTTTATTGGCGTCAAATTGGTTGGTGATTTCGCCCCAAACCGCCAATTGGTCAGTTACGCCGTAAACAACTTTTTCTCCCAAAGCTGTTCTTTTGTCAGCACCCTGATTATGTTTCATGGACAAACGGTTATGAGATACGGTAGTATCTGAAGTAAACTGTCCTTCACTCGGAGCATAGAACGGATTAGTCAAGTCAGCAGCCATGGCCGAACCGGCAAACATAACAGCTGCAGAAGCAAGTAACATAGTCTTAAGTTTCATGAAATACTCTCCTTATGTTGTTACAAAATCCGAGCCTGATATATCACCTGACCCGAATGCCGGTATTTTAGCCGTTAATTATTAAGAAATCAATAATCCAAATTTTCACCCTGAACAAACCCACAAGCCGCTTGCACTTGATAAGATTTGCGGCTATATTGGCAGATAAGTTAGTTGTAATAAGAAAGAAAAACATGGTTCAAGTTATCACTCTCGGCTGCCGCATGAATGCCTATGAATCTGAGATTCTAAAAGAAAAGCTGGCCGAGCACCAAGATTTGATTGTTGTCAACACCTGCGCTGTTACCGCCGAGGCCGAGCGTCAGTGCCGCCAGACAATCCGCAAACTCCGGCGCGAAAATCCGCAGGCACGCATCGTGGTTACCGGCTGCGCCGCACAAATTGCTCCGCAAAAATTCACTGATATGCCGGAGGTAGATTTGGTTTTGGGCAACAAAGAAAAAGCCGAAATTCTCAAATACATATCTGCCCCTATTACCGAAAAGACCATTGTCGGCGATATTTTTGACTACGATAATTATGATCACTATCTGATTACCGGTTTTGAAGGGCGACAAAGAGCTTTTGTACAAGTCCAACAGGGATGCAACCACCGCTGTACTTATTGTATTGTGCCCTATGCCCGCGGCGCCAACCGCTCGGTTCCGGCAGCAGAAGTCATCAAACAAATCAAAGAACTGCTGGCTCAGGGTTTCAAAGAAATCTGCCTCACCGGAGTAGATGTCTGTTCTTATCAGCCTTCTTTCAGCGGGCTGGTTAAGCAAATTCTACAAGAAATTCCCGACCTGCCGGCGCTGCAGTTTGGTTCGCTTGACCCGGCGGCTGTTGATGATGAATTTGTTGAGCTGGTAAAAACCCATACCAACATTACCCCGCACTTTCATTTTTCTATTCAATCCGGTGACAATCTGGTCTTAAAGCGCATGCGCCGCCGCCACACTCGCGAAGATGTTATCAGCCTTTGCGGCAAACTGCGGAACGCCAGAGCAGATTCCACCTTTGGCGCTGATTTTATCTGTGGTTTTCCGACCGAAACGGACGAGCAATTTCAAAATACCGTCAAACTGGTAAGAGAAGCCGGGATTAACAAACTGCACGTATTTCCGTATTCTGAACGCCCCGGAACCCCTGCCGCCCTGATGCCGCAAGTTCCGGTAGAAGTCCGCAAAGAACGCGCCCGCTTGCTGCGGTTGGAAGGAGAAGCTATCGATGACTAGCTGGCTTTCCAAATTAGGCTTTGGGCTCAAAAAATCATCGGCACCGCTAACATCCGGCCTGAGCAGTATCTTCCGCAGCCGCAAATTAGATTCCGCCACCTGTGATGAACTGGAGGAACTGCTGATTTGCGCAGATATGGGAATTGCCGCCGCAAACAGCATAATCAAAGATTTTTCCGCGCAAAAAATTGATAAAGACGCTGATGATATGGAGATTCGCCAACGTCTGTCAGCCGCACTGCAAAATATTTTGGCGCCTTGCGAACAAAAATTTGTTTTAGGCAATACCCAACCGACCGTCATCATGATGGTTGGCGTCAACGGCGCCGGCAAGACTACCGCCATCGGCAAACTGGCAGCCAAATTCAAAGATAAAAAAATATCACTGATTGCCGCCGACACTTTTCGCGCCGCAGCGGTAGAGCAACTTAAAATCTGGGGCGAACGCAATGCGGTCCGCGTATTCAGCGGCCCCTCGGGATGCGATGCGGCCGGCCTGTGCTTTGACGGCCTCAAAGAAGCTGTTTGCCAAAAAGACGACATTGTTTTTATTGATACTGCCGGCCGTTTGCAAAATAAAAGCAACCTGATTGAAGAACTGCAAAAAGTAGTGCGCGTAATTCAAAAAGTTATGCCGGACGCTCCTCATCACACTCTGCTTTGTTTGGATGCCACCACCGGGCAAAATGCCCTTGACCAAGTAAAAGTTTTCAAAAAAGCCGTTAATGTCAACGGTCTCATTATCAATAAACTGGACGGCACGGCCAAAGGCGGAATTTTAGCGGCAATTGCCGTTGAATGCCCTACTCCGGTATATTTTATCGGAGTTGGCGAAGGAATTGGTGATTTGCAGGAATTTAAGGCTCAGGAATATAGCCAAAGCCTATTGGGATTGGAATAATGGAAGATTTATTATCATACGCCTATGGCGAGCCCAAACAAGTTCCGGAATACAGTGTCAGCGAGATTTCCGGCGAGATAAAACGCTTTGTAGAGACCGCTTTTGCCAAAGTTCGGGTCAAAGGCGAAATTTTTGGTGCCAAACGCGCTGATTCCGGCCACTGGTATTTATCCTTAAAAGACGAAAACGCAACTTTGTCCGCGGTTATTTGGAAAGGCGTGGCTCTCCATTTGCCGCTTAAACCTGAAGACGGCTTAGAGGTAATCGCCACCGGAAAAATCACCACTTTTGCCGGCAAATCATCTTACCAGCTGGTGATTGAAGATATGGAAGTTGCCGGCACCGGCGCCCTGCTCAAACTTTTGGAAGAGCGCAAAAAACAATTTGCCGCAGAAGGCTTATTTGATGCCGCCCACAAAAAGCCGATTCCTTTTCTGCCGCAGACCATCGGCGTAGTAACCTCTGCCAGCGGCGCCGTTATCCGGGATATCATCCACCGCGTAAGAGACCGTTTTCCTTCTCACATTTTATTATGGCCGACCCCGGTTCAAGGTGAAGGCGCCGCGGAAAAAATTGCCGCGGCAATCCGCGCCTTTAATGCCCTGCCGACTAACGGCTCTCCTTGCCGCCCTGATGTTTTGATTGTGGCACGCGGCGGCGGCAGCCTGGAAGACCTGTGGCCGTTTAATGAAGAATGCGTAATCCGCGCGGTATATGCTTCAGAAATACCGATTATTTCTGCCGTCGGGCACGAAACCGACACTATGCTTATTGACTATGTTGCCGACCGCCGCGCTCCCACACCCACCGGTGCTGCCGAGTTTGCCGTTCCGGTCAAAAGCGAATTATCTGCCCAATTGCATACTTTGAACGCACGTTTGCTTAACGGCAGCCAACGTTATTTATCCGAACGCGCTACCTTGCTGCAAGGATTATCGCGGGGGATTCCCAATCTGGAACAAATTTTGCAGGAATCCACGCAAAAATTTGATGACCGCATTGAACGCCTTAACTTGTCATTTAAGAATCTGCTCAAGAACAAAGCCGATAAACTGGCGCTTTGCGGGCTCAAACCGTATTACGTCAAAAATATATTTGAAAAAAAACAGGAAAATTTAAACAATTTGCTGATACGCTTGCAGTCAGTATCAGTGGATTCGGTTCTTAAACGCGGATTCGCCTGGGTAAGGAACCAAGACGGACAAACCGTTTATGATGTTGCCGCCGCCCAAAAGGCCAAAGAACTGGAGATTCGTTTTTATGACGGAAGCTTCAAAGCCGGTTCCGGTTCCACCCCAAAAAACAAAACTGTCAAAACAGGACAAAACAATGCCTTACAAACTGATTTGTTTAATTTCTAGCTTTTTATTTTTCAGTGTTTCTGCCCAAGCAATCGAGCTCTGCGGCCAACCGGTTCAGGGCGGCATTTTAATAGGCAAAGCCCCTGGTGCCACTGAGGTAATTTTCAACCAAAACCATATTCCGGTTAAAAGCGACGGAACTTTCTTATTAGCTCTCGGACGCGATGAAGCCGCCAAAGCCAACCTTATTGTCAGCAACGGGAAAGATGCCCGCCGCTATGATTTTGAGATTGCGCCCTATGCGTGGGATATCCAAAATATCAAAGGTATTCCGCCCCGCAAAGTAACTCCGTCGGATTCAGACTTGCGCGACATTGAATTTGAGCAAAAAGTTGTCCGTGCCGCTCAACAAACCCAAAGTGATGCCACCTATTGGAAAGATGGTTTTATCATGCCGATAGAAGGGCGCATCAGCGGCAACTTTGGCGGCCAGCAGATTATGAACGGCATCAAAAAAAATCCTCATGCCGGTATGGATATTGCCGCCAAAGCCGGAACTGAGGTCAAAGCTCCGGCTGCCGGCACCGTCACCTTAGCGCAGCCCGACTTGTTTTATTCCGGCAATGTTGTAATTCTTGACCACGGATACGGCCTGCACACCATTTATGCCCACCTGCAAAAAATGAATGTAAAACGCGGCGATGTCATTAAACAGGGCGATATTATCGGGCTTGTCGGACAAACCGGACGAGCTACCGGCCCTCACCTGCACTGGGGCGCATCAGCCAATGGCGTCAAATTTAACCCGCCTTCGTTGTTAAATATAAACAAGAGCAATGATTTTTGTTTTATTTTATAAACTAATATTGTAAGATTCTTTTATCTTATATGCCGTAGTGAGGTGTTACATGATGGAAAATATGCATAAACAAATAGTTTGGGATTCTATTGTCTGCCTGATTGTCGATGATGACAAATTTTCTCGCACTTTTACCAAAACCGCGCTTTATCAGATCGGCACCAAAAACACCAAAGAAGCCACCTCTACCGAAGAGGCTATTGAGCTTTTGCACAGTTTTAAGATTGATGTTGTTTTGCTGGATCAGCAAATGCCCAGCCAAAATGGTTTGGAGCTGGCCAAAGCTATCAAAAGCGGTTCTCTTGACGGCAACAAAAACATCCCCATCATTATGATTACGGTAGACACCAAAGAAAAAACCGTGTTAGAGGCGAAAGAACTTGGCATTCAGGAATATCTGGTCAAGCCGATATCTCCGCTGGCTCTGAAAAAACGTATATGCACGGCATTTGGAATTAAACAAGAAAGAGTATAAAAGTGACAGACCTGCATCTTATGTTGCTTTCGGCCTTGCAAGGGCTGACAGAGTTTTTGCCGGTGAGCTCATCCGGACACCTGATTCTTTTTTCCAAATTTACCAGTTTTCCCGATCAAGGATTAGCCTTGGATATCGCTGTGCATGTCGGCTCAATTTTAGCCGTCATGATATATTTTTCCGAAACTATTTGGCAAATTATCAAAGGGCTGATTAAAACCAAGTTTATTCCATCTTTTGCCAATCAGGGCGCTCAGACATTTTGGCTGGTTGTTGTCGGCACATTGCCGATTATTGCTGTCGGCTATCTGCTGAAAGAAACCGGCATGGAGTGGGCGCGCAGCACCAAACTTATCGGCTGGACGATTCTCGGCTATGGCCTGCTCTTATTCATTGCCGATAAATGGGGCATGACCATCCGCGAGATTAAACACTTAGGAATATGGGACGCTTTCCTTATCGGATGCGCTCAATGTTTGGCGCTTATCCCCGGCACCAGCCGTTCCGGCATCACCATCACTATGGCCAGATTTTTGAGCATGGAAAGAAGAGAAGCCGCCAAATTCTCCATGCTGCTGTCAATTCCTGCCATTGTCGCCGCCGCTGCTTTGGTTGCGCTGGAAATGTACCAGCAGCAGAATTTAAGCGAAATCTTATATGCGATAGACGGCATAACCTACTCATTCATTGCGTCAATAGTTGCCATATATATAGTAATGTGGTGGCTCAAAAAATCGACATTTTTGCCCTTTGTAATCTACCGTGTAGTCTTAGGCACAATTTTATTGCTGGATTCTTACGGATATTTAAATAAGTTTCTTGACTAATAAAAAATTTAAGGCTATATAAAGTTCTGTTCATTTGAAATGAATGCCCTGGTGGCGGAATTGGTAGACGCGCATGCTTCAGGTGCATGTTGCCCCAGGCAGTGGAAGTTCGAGTCTTCTCCAGGGCACCAAAACAAAACTCTCCTTTATGG